>CAJTTQ010000171.1 GCA_910579145.1 uncultured Eubacterium sp. | reverse complement strand
GTAATAAAGATCAGTATGGTATCTTCATCCCTCTGTCTAAGCCTTTTCGCCGTTTCAATCCCGTCTGTTCCATCCATCTGTATATCGAGGAATACAATGTCAAACTTCTTGTCGGTAGCAAGCAGCGCATCCCCCGTCTCATAAAGATCAAGGCATATCCCCACTTTCTCTTTTTCTATCAGTTCATTTATCTGTTCACGGATGGCTTTCTCGTCATCACATATGGCTATGTTCAATCTCATCACCTGCAATTCATTTCCCATGTGAGTGCTTTTCTCGCATTGAGCATTAGCTTCCCCACGGCAGCTCTTTTTACTTTTTATATCGGCAGAATTTTGGCGCAGTCAGCCACGAAGGAACGAAACCCTATTTGAAAGGGAACGAAATCTTTTTCTTTTCCACAAAAAGTTCAAATCAACCCTAAAGTTTTTCGCCATTCGTCCGATATAGTGGCGGATGCCCCACAAGGTCTGCCGTGTAAGCATATTACCTCTTACTTC
>CAJTTQ010000170.1:253-501 GCA_910579145.1 uncultured Eubacterium sp. | reverse complement strand
ACAAGTCCACCATGCCGGTGAACTGGTGCACCTCCTGCAAGTGCGTGCTGGCCAACGAAGAGGTGGTGGAGGGCGTGTGCGAGCGCTGCGGCTCCCCCGTCATCCGCAAGGAGAAGAGCCAGTGGATGCTGAAGATCACCGAGTACGCCCAGCGGCTCATCGACGACCTGGACGGCCTGGACTTCATTGAGCGGGTGAAGATCCAGCAGAAGAACTGGATCGGCCGCTCCACCGGCGCCGAGGTCACC
>CAJTTQ010000170.1:0-240 GCA_910579145.1 uncultured Eubacterium sp. | reverse complement strand
GTCTTTACCACCCGGTGCGATACCCTTTTCGGTGCCACCTATATGGTCATCTCTCCGGAACACCGCTTTGTCCAGGCCTGGAAGGATAAACTGACCAACTGGGACGAGGTAGCCGCCTACGTGGCGGAGGCCGCCCGGAAGTCCGATTTCGAGCGCACCGAGCTGGCCGCCGACAAGGAGAAGACCGGCGTCATGCTCCAGGGGGTCAAGGCCGTCAACCCGGTCACCGGCAAGGAGATC
>CAJTTQ010000169.1 GCA_910579145.1 uncultured Eubacterium sp. | reverse complement strand
CGATGCCACCGCATCGCCTCATTCAGCCGCCTTGCAGATGAAAATTCATTCTACGCCATTTGACTGAAAATGAACGGCACAATACACTAGTAGACGATTTCTAAAGGAGTCGAATTGTATTTCAAGCCAAAGGAGATCTACTATGAATGATGATATTCTAAAAAAAGATGGCTTATCTTTTGAAAAATTGGAGAAACTATCTTATCAATCCAAACTTGGCATTCGCTTAAAGAAGAATCTGCATTACTTTGATAAAGACTCTCTCTTTGCTGAATTAGAAGAAATAAACGAGTGGTATGACCGTTGCGATTTTCTTCACGATATAGCAGCCGATTACCGGGTAAAGAGTATTCAATCCGCATTTCTAAAATATGATCGTTATTATCCAGATCGTCAGGCTGGTAAAGTATTTAACGATATGCTCGGTTTTCGTACACTATGTGATAACTATGAAGATGTTCTGTGTCTGGGTGAAAATGATAAAATACGAGTGGCGGATATGTCCC
>CAJTTQ010000168.1 GCA_910579145.1 uncultured Eubacterium sp. | reverse complement strand
ATGACCTGTACCAGTACCTGAAATCCAAAGGCTATAAGGATGACATGCTCATGCAGGCGGGACTGATCAGTGTCGATGAACGCCAGGGCGTATATGACAAGTTCTGGAACCGCGTGATGTTTCCGATCATGGATGCCAACAGCAGGGTGATCGGGTTCGGAGGCAGGGTTATGGGGGACGCGAAACCCAAATACCTGAATTCGCCGGAGACTATGATCTTCGACAAGAGCCGTAATCTGTACGGGCTGAATCGGGCAAGAAGTACGAAAAAGTCGTATTTTCTGCTGTGTGAGGGATACATGGACGTGATATCTCTTCATCAGGCAGGGTTTACCAATGCGGTGGCCTCTCTGGGTACAGCGCTGACGCCCGGACATGCATCCCTGATCAAACGTTATGTGAACGAGGTCTACCTTACCTACGACAGCGACGAGGCAGGAACGAAGGCGGCGCTCCGGGCAGTCCCTGTGCTGAAAGAGGTTGGGATCACGGCAAGGATCATCCGCAT
>CAJTTQ010000167.1 GCA_910579145.1 uncultured Eubacterium sp. | reverse complement strand
AAACTGCCGGAGAATAAGGCAAAGATTCTTCTGGATGGTGGTTATCAGGATAAGACGATCACATTTGGTATCCGTCCGGAGGATATCAAAGATGAAGAGATGTTTATCAACAACTCTCCGGATACAGCATTTGAAGCAACCGTAAAGGTATACGAAATGCTTGGTGCAGAAGTATTCCTGTATTTCACGGTGGATACCTTTGATATTACAGTACGCGTAAATCCACGTACAACAGCCCGTCCTGGTGATACGATCAAGATGGCGATGGACGGCACCAAGATCCATCTCTTTGATAAGGAGACACAGGAGACGATCTGTAACTGATTTCGTTCTATAAAGGTAAACAAAGCAGACTGCCATGCCCGTCAGGGTGTGGCAGTTTTTATGTAAATAGGAGAGTTCGTCTTGTGCGGAGCAAGGATCAGCGAAGAAGCAAAGGTTCCATGAACGTTGAGCTAGATTGAATTGTTTGTTGTCAAATATACGTAGTGGATCTTTTCAAGATTCCAGTA
>CAJTTQ010000166.1:264-515 GCA_910579145.1 uncultured Eubacterium sp. | reverse complement strand
GGAGGACGCTCCGGTGATGATGGCGGTTTTCATGGCTTCCTCCTTCTCATGCTTCGGTCCTTGTTCAGCGGGTTTCCGGGTCCGGATAATCCACGCCCTTGCAATCCACCCGGATGGACTGGATCACCACCGGTTTTTTCGGCTTGTCGTCCATCATGCTCCGGGGCACCCGGGAAATGGCGACGGCATCGTCCACGCCCTCAATCACCTGTCCGAAGGCGGCATACTCTCCATCCAGATGTTCTGCCGGA
>CAJTTQ010000166.1:0-234 GCA_910579145.1 uncultured Eubacterium sp. | reverse complement strand
GGCCATGGAGAGGACGCCGGTGGTGTGCTTCAAGTC
Organism: uncultured Eubacterium sp.; assembly: GCA_910579145.1. Classification (GTDB taxonomy): domain Bacteria; phylum Bacillota; class Clostridia; order Lachnospirales; family Lachnospiraceae; genus Eubacterium_F. Next base: position 198 of record CAJTTQ010000166.1, on the reverse strand, counting down.
GTTCCGGGCAAAACCGTTGGAGGCAAACTCCCCCTTGATCTCATAACCGGGGCCGCCCATGCCGGTGCCGTCCGGACAGCCGCCCTGGATCATAAAGCCGGGAATCACCCGGTGAAAGGTCAGGCCGTCGTAAAAGCCTTTATTGGCCAGGGCTATGAAATTGTTCACCGTATTAGGAGCCTTTTCAGGATAGAGCTC
>CAJTTQ010000165.1:271-521 GCA_910579145.1 uncultured Eubacterium sp. | reverse complement strand
CTGAAGGAAACGGAACGCCCAACCGGGAACCGTTTCTTCCGGGCGAAGGGACTGCATGGCCGCCGACAGTTCCCCGGAAGCCTTCGCCAGTTTCCCGCCCCGCAGCGGTTCCATCACCCAGATCGGGATACCGGATTTCTGAATGATCTCTGCTTTTTCCATTGCGTTCTGAAAATGCCAGTCCATATAGTTAAGCTGGAGCTGACAAAACTCCATATGCTGTCCGTATGCTTCCAGAAAATGCCGGATT
>CAJTTQ010000165.1:0-261 GCA_910579145.1 uncultured Eubacterium sp. | reverse complement strand
CTGCCGTGGGCTGAAAAGCCCAGATGACAAATGCGCCCGTTTTCTTTCTGTTTTAACAGATACTCCAAAATTCCATATTGTGGATTCAGATATGCGTCAATGTTCCCCTCATAGACATTGTGGAATAAATAAAAATCAAAATATCCCGTCCGGCATTTTTCAAGCTGCCTTTCAAAAATCTCCTCCACCTTCCCCATGTTGGAAAGGTCATAACCCGGAAATTTGCTGGCAAGATAATAACTGTCCCGCGGATATTTTGTC
>CAJTTQ010000164.1 GCA_910579145.1 uncultured Eubacterium sp. | reverse complement strand
CATACCAAGGCTCGGCATACAGTCTATTAAACAGTAGTCGTAATTCTTCTTGACCTCGTTCACGCAGGTTTTCAGCACACTTTCACGGCTTATAGCGTTAATCAGCCTTACTTCCAAGCCCGACAGCTCAATGTTGGACGGTAACAGGTCAACGCCCTCACCGTGGTGCAGTATGCTTGGGCGACATCAATGGATTTATCGTCTATGATGTCCTGCATGATGGTGGAGAGCGTAACTGGTAAAGACATGGTTAGATTTGCCTGTGCATCGGCATCAATGAGCAGGACTTTCTTGCCCTGCTGTGCCAGACTTACGCCCAGATTGACCGCCGTGGTGGTTTTGCCGACACCGCCTTTCTGATTGGTTAAAGCGATTACTTTGCAATTTGACATGAGTGCGTCCTCCTTTCGCATAGATTTAGCCGCTTTGTCAAGGCGGCTATGTAAAATGCTATACTAAACCACACACTATTGAAGCCATCAATGGTGTGGTTTAGTAAAAGGCAGGACGCAAAAAAGCCGCTT
>CAJTTQ010000163.1:259-532 GCA_910579145.1 uncultured Eubacterium sp. | reverse complement strand
GCATGTTGACAGCTGGTCTGCAAATGGCAAGAAAAATTTGTTTGGCCAGACAGTCCGCCTTGTGGAAATGGAATCCGAAGCGGGCGCGGCAGGCGCGATGCATGGCGCATTGGAGGCCGGTACGCTGACGACTACATACACAGCATCTCAGGGTCTTTTGCTGATGATTCCCCCGATGTACCGTATTGCGGGCCAGCTGAAGCCCGGCGTATTCCATGTCAGTTCCAGAACAGTCGGTACACATGCATTCTCGATCTTCGGCGACCATTCCGA
>CAJTTQ010000163.1:0-249 GCA_910579145.1 uncultured Eubacterium sp. | reverse complement strand
GGCTGTGCAATGCTTTCTTCCGCATCTGTGCAGGAAGTTATGGATTTGGGCGGCGTTGCGCATCTGTCCGCAATCAAGGGCAGTGTGCCGTTCGTACATTTCTTTGACGGTTTCCGTACTTCCCATGAGCTTCAGAAAATTGAAGTTATGGACTATGATGAGATTGGCAAGCTGATTGACGAGGACGCGCTCAGGAAATTCCGCAAGAGCTCTCTGAATCCGGAACGTCCCGTGCAGCGTTCTACTGTA
>CAJTTQ010000162.1 GCA_910579145.1 uncultured Eubacterium sp. | reverse complement strand
GAAGCGTTTTTCCCGACGCTTTTATCTGATATATGTAATCTCTTGCGGCGGGAGATATATCCTCTCTAAGGGCCATTTCAGCCATACCTATAACGGCGTTCATAGGAGTACGTATTTCATGGCTCATATTTGCAAGGAAATCCGACTTCATCTGGGCAACCTTGGCAATCTCCAGATTGGCAAGGTGAGACAAATGTCCGTGATAGCCTATGTTTGATAAAACATTAGAAATAGTGTAGAGAAATTCCGTACAGCGGTCAAGTCCTCGTCAATGCCTAATTCTCTTGCGGTTTTTCTTATATGCTTCTCGTCAGGCGGTTCCGTAAGAACCTGTCCTCCGGTAAAGGTGCCAATCATTTTTCCGTTTGCCATAATAGGCGCGGCAAAATCCGTCAATCCGGCGTGGCATTTGTAGCATATTGCATGTCCCTTAGCTAATGCAATCTCACCTCCATGCTTATCGCACCATTCACATCTTGCGAGGCCAAGAGGAGATTTTTTCGTAAGATTTATGCAGAAATCAGAGGGAATGC
>CAJTTQ010000161.1 GCA_910579145.1 uncultured Eubacterium sp. | reverse complement strand
GTCCGTGTCCACACCATACTTTGCAAAAATTTCCTTCGCTGATTCATACCTTGTCATTTCTTCATGTCCTCTCTTTCTTTTATGAACTTATACCATGTGAGTCTCTAGCGTCGGTGTACGGAGGGCAACACGCCTCAGCCCATGTGATTTCAAGGGTTTTCAGCGTCATCTTCAATCGGCGTACGTCCTTGTACGCCTCATTCATCTTCCTTGAAAACCCTTGAAATCCCTATGGGTGAGGTCGCAGAGTCGTGAAGAGGCATATTTCCCCCCTTTCAAGGCACTTGAGCGACGCGTACAAGGACGTACGCGGAGTGAAAGTAACGACGAAAGAGGGGAAATATGCCCTTCATCGACCGTGTTGCCTTCTGTACACCGACGCTAATCATGATGAATTTCTTTCCAGTCGCCTCCGCGACGTTAAAAAGCATGTCCGCCAAATAACTTGCCAGGCCAATCTCAACGATACGGTCATGCTCACTCTCCCACGTTCCACGTCCGCACCGGTTCCTTGTAATACACCACGTTTTCGGCGAC
>CAJTTQ010000160.1:300-550 GCA_910579145.1 uncultured Eubacterium sp. | reverse complement strand
TGCCACCTTGGCTTTCATCTCTGATGCCCCCGGCCCCACAGGCTCCTTTTCAGAGTTACCCTTTGCCTGATGACCGGGATCTATGGCCACCAGATACTTTCCGGCAGCGGCTTCCTGTTCCTCTGCCAGCCTTGCTTCTTCTTCCGCTTTTTCCTCTTCCCCCGCAAGCCGTGCCGCTTCTTCGGCAGCTTTTCGCTCTTCTTTTGCCTTTTTCTGCTGTTCAAGCTGCACCTCTTCACTTACAACTGCC
>CAJTTQ010000160.1:0-253 GCA_910579145.1 uncultured Eubacterium sp. | reverse complement strand
AGCACATAAAAAATACTCCAAGACTCAAAAGTCGCTTTTTCATTTTAATTTACCCCTTTACAAAATTCTCTTTTTCGATTATAATATCACTTGCTGGAAAGCACAAGCTGGAATAGCTCAGTCGGTAGAGCACTTCACTCGTAATGAAGGGGTCGAGAGTTCAAGTCTCTTTTCCAGCTTTTTTGTTTGAAGAAGCTTGTGGAGGGACTGTCGTAAAATTAGACTGTCCCCCTTCTTTTTGCTTCTTATTCTG
>CAJTTQ010000159.1 GCA_910579145.1 uncultured Eubacterium sp. | reverse complement strand
GAGTTGCTTCTGCTTTTGATGGAGAATAAGGGCAGGGCTTTGAGCAAGGAATACATTTTTGAACAGGTCTGGGGCAGCGACAGCTTTTCAGAACAACAGACACTGACGGTACACATAAAATGGCTGCGGCAGAAAATAGAGGACGCCCCCAAAAATCCTAAAAAAATAGTTACTGTATGGGGGGTGGGTTATAAATATGAAAGCGTTTAACAGGATTCTCTTGGCAGCTACGGCTGCCGTGATCCTATTGTTTGCTGTCGTGAATATGATCCTTGCTGCCGACAAGACCGACAGTGGCAGACTGTACCGCGTAGAGATAAGCCGTCTTGCTCTGGAAATAGAAGCGAACGGTTCTGCTGACATTTCCGAATGTGAGTATGTAACAAATATTGAACGATACGGAGAAAGATTTTACAGCACGGACAGCGACTATGTTATCCGTGAAATAAACGGAGAACTTTATCGCTTTGATTACAATACTAACGGCTACTCCGACAAAACGCAGCTTACAGGAATTGTAAATGCCGTTCTCGGCGTTATGGCGATTTTAATCATAACGGTTTTGCTTTAT
>CAJTTQ010000158.1 GCA_910579145.1 uncultured Eubacterium sp. | reverse complement strand
AGGTAGTAAAGGAAATCAACGGCACTTCTACCATCTGCACACAATCCAAGCGGTTACAGCAGCTTTTGAAAGACCGCAGCAAGGAGCTTGAAAAACTTACCTGCGTTACAGATAACCTTTATATGGACTGGAAATGTGGGGACATAACCCGTGCTGAATATGTGAGAATGAAAGCCAAGTTTGAACAGCAGGCAGAACAGGTAAAGGGCATAATTGCCAACCTGCAAACAGAAATTCAGCTATCAGAAAAGGGCGTAGGAAGCGACAACCCTTATCTGACAACATTCTTGAAACATGAGAATGTAAAAAGCCTTGACCGTGGGCTTCTGGTAGAATTGATTGATACTATATACGTCCACGACAACAACGAGATTACAATTCAATTTAACTTTGCCGACCAACACAAGCGGATTGTTGAGTTTATCGAAAACAACCAACATAACCTTGAACTGATAAAGTCCAACAACGCCGTGTAATGATTAGCGGCGTGTTGGTATCAAATCTTTAGGCAAAGTTGTCTATAAATCTATGCGCCATTTGGACCAAGAAAGCCAAATATTTCCCCATCTGCCACTGCAAAGTTCAAGCCATGCAACGTTTGCTTCCCTTTACCGTAAGAAAAGGTTAG
>CAJTTQ010000157.1 GCA_910579145.1 uncultured Eubacterium sp. | reverse complement strand
TGTTCAATCTTTTCGATAAAACGCATCAGACGATCTGATTCTACCAGACAAATTTCCCCACTGCCAGCCAGGGAAAGGAAATCATTTTCTACCACAATATCCATTTTCTCCAGACTGCCATATAACTTATCCGAGTATGGGTTCATCCACAGCTTTTTACCTGTGCAAATTTTCTGGATTCTATCTGTCACTGCCTGATCCCTGCTCTGCCGTCTGTGATTAAACATCATACCTTTTTTATTATCCAAACAAACAATAATTATCATCTTTCTCTCCAAAAACAACAAAGAACTCAAGGCTCAAATCCTTGAGTCTTGAGTCCCTGCTGATTTCATGTTATAAATGACTGACTTCCATTTTGTCCTGCAACATCATATGGTACAGTTCCCGATGTTCTACTGGAATACCCAAAACATCCATACACTCTTCTTCTGATAATTTTAACTTTTTCATCATACTTATAATATGATTAATTGTAGTCCTGTCCACTATTCCCTGTGAAAGATTACACATTTCCATCGCCTCTTTCTGGGTAACACCACTCCTGTGTGTCTGTTTTATCAAACATTCTGCAACAATTCTTCCTGCAATTCCTTTACATCATCAGATGTCAATGATGGAAAAAACTGCATCA
>CAJTTQ010000156.1 GCA_910579145.1 uncultured Eubacterium sp. | reverse complement strand
AGTATCTGGCTGTTTTATCAGTCTGTGGCTGGAAATTACATGCACTTACAGGGGGAATGTATCTGTCTGGAAACGATGGGAATCCGTAAAAAAGTACGGTCTGTCCATCTGGCACTGGAGCAGGGGATTGTAAAAATACCCGTCAGACAGCGTATAAGGAGGATTTCTGAGGGAAATACTGTCAGTATCTATGTGGCAGAGAAAACACCGGTTTATGAACGGGATGGAATATACATAATTGGCAGTTATTATGCAATGGAGATTCAGGGGAGGTAAGTGTGAAGGAGATTGTTGGCTCGAGTGCCTCCTTCGGAGGCATTAACACCTCGCCAAACAATCTCTCGCAAGGCGCCGCTCGCGACACCTTGCTCTCTTCACACCGGAAGAACGCAAAGCGAAAAATTTCGCTTTAAGCAGCGTTCTTCATCAATTCTTTGTGCCGGCAAAGCCGGTATGTTTGGAAGAGTGAAAAATAAATTTTTCACTCGCCAAGTTTGCGCTGCGGGCATCGCAAACATTGGTGCATTAGCTGCTCGCAAAAGGAGGCTTGTAGCATGAGTACAAATATGGGAACAGAAAAGGAAATATTGTACCAGCTCCTTCAGGAGATCAGGGATGAAGTTGACCGTAATGAAA
>CAJTTQ010000155.1:315-788 GCA_910579145.1 uncultured Eubacterium sp. | reverse complement strand
ACCAGTCAACGTGCAAATCGTGGGCCAGCACGTCAAGGGCCGCTTCGTCCAGTTCATCAATCCGGGCATAAATGATATTGTTCCGAATTTCGCCGCTTGTCCGTTGCAGTTCCTTTGCTATGGCCTGCGCGGCGGCTGTCATTTTCGGGTCATATTTCAGGGCCGGGGGAAAAATCCGCAGAAGGTCAACCGTTCCAATTGTGTTATTCATCCTCCACCCCTCCGTTCAGAACGGTTTTATCTTGCAGGACGGCCACGCCCTTTGCCTCCACCTTCTGAAACAGCGGTTCCCGAACCTCCACCCGCTTTACGCCGGTTTCCATCAACAGGCGCGTTAAATAGGACGGGTTAATATCCCGCCCCATTTTTTCCGTCTGCCATATCTTGTACTGCTCCACCGCCTCCATCACGGCCCGTTCGATATTTGCCGCGCTGGCCGCGCCGGGGTTCGGTATGTAATACGTTACGTCGAT
>CAJTTQ010000155.1:0-305 GCA_910579145.1 uncultured Eubacterium sp. | reverse complement strand
GTTGAAGGGCACCGTATCCGGGGCCGAAACCCGCACAAGGTCCGTAAGCGGGCGCACCTTATCAGCGGAAAGCGCGTCTAACACAAGTTTTATAACCTCTTCCGTTGGAAGCGCCCCGTTTTGAAGCAGAATCCGCACGTCCACAACGCCCGGTTCGTCAATCGGGGAATCCGCCGAAACGTCCGCAATCAGAGAAGAGGCCGTTTTTGCGTGGTAGACATACGCCCCCACCGGCCCCGCCGTGGAGAAGGTTTCCATGTTCTCCCGCATACGCTCATAAAAAGCCGCGTCGCTTTCCCGGTCAG
>CAJTTQ010000154.1 GCA_910579145.1 uncultured Eubacterium sp. | reverse complement strand
CCTTCAACTTCCAGACAATATACTGAATATCCTCAACGGCAATGGGATCGACACCGGCAAACGGTTCGTCCAGCATAATGAACTTCGGATCGATTGCCAGGCAACGCGCAATTTCCGTACGGCGTCTTTCACCTCCGGAGAGTTGGTCTCCATTATTCTTCCGGACTTTTCCCAACCGGAACTCTGCTATGAGACTCTCCAATTTCTCTTGTCTATACTCCTTATCGCGTCCAGTCATTTCAAGCACCGAGGCAATATTGTCCTCCACACTCATTTTCCGAAAAACCGAAGCCTCCTGTGCCAAATAACCAATGCCTGCCTGTGCCCGCTTATAGACAGGATAATCCGTAATTTCCTTCTCTCCCATAAAGATACGACCGCCGTTGGGGACAACCAATCCCGTAGTCATATAGAAAGATGTGGTCTTTCCTGCTCCATTCGGCCCCAGCAACCCTACAATCTCTCCTTGCTTCACATCGAAAGAAACACCATTTACCACGGTACGTTTTCCGTATTTTTTTATCAGTCCCTCCGTACGTAACACCATTCCGTTATCCGTACCGGCCATCGCTCTTAATTCCATCTGCTCTTCCATTTCATGCCTGATATTAGATTTCAGCATTCTCGTACAAGAAGCGTTTGATGCTTCGCTTCGGAGTTTTTTCAAACTCTTCGGTATGAATTCTGATACCAGAAAGTTGCTCATACGTTGCAACCATCGTATTCAGTTCCTTTCGGTTCCGCTCCATAACTTCCGAGAGATCCTCATCGCTCAGCCCGTTTTTCTCCACCTCATCATAATCAGGATGTACCAATCCGTAGAGTTTGTCTCCCTTC
>CAJTTQ010000153.1:616-866 GCA_910579145.1 uncultured Eubacterium sp. | reverse complement strand
CATCCGTAACCAGGACGTGGTCCCCAAATTTCAATACGCTGCCATAAGTAGCACTGACCTTCTTCTGCAGTTTTTCAATCGTGGCAAAGTCTTTCATGACGGTTTTCTCCTTATGCGATTTGTGTAGTTTATTGCAGCGTCACTGCTTTTCAATCCGGCAGACCATCCCGTCCACCCATATGATGCTGTAATCCTGCCCACGCCAGCAGACTTCAACAATCCGCACGCCCGTATATTCGCTGCTCCTTTC
>CAJTTQ010000153.1:0-586 GCA_910579145.1 uncultured Eubacterium sp. | reverse complement strand
ACCGAGCACATAGTAGCCGCCTACACGCTCAAACTCCGGCACTCCTTTCAGGGTTTCAATGTCTAGGTAATTGCGAAACTCTGTTTTCCGCATAAATACGGCATATTTTTTGCTACAAAATAAAACAACTCCTCACTGGTTTGGTATAATTGAAGTGCTTACAGCAACCATACATTTCCACCAGTAAAGGAGTTGTGCTTATATGATACCACACAAACAGCTTTCTTTGGCAGATATTTTTCATGATTGCCAAAATAAATTTGAAAATGATAAATACCAGTTCCTTACCATACTTGATGAAGCCTTAAACCTGGATGAGATTGTTCCTGCCTCTTTTGTCATACATTTTCATGCGCATACAGGAAGGCCACGCAGACATCAGCTTTATCCCATCATCAAGGCGTTGCTCTTACAACGTATTTTCTCCATTCCCACAGACAGCCTTTTGCTCCTGTTTCTCAAATTCTCTCAGGAACTCAGGGACTTCTGCGGCTTTACTGTTGTTCCCGATGCTTCGAAATTTACACGCTTTAAACAGACCTTCCTTCCAGATCTGTAGAACATGTTTGAGCGTCTTGTAGACCTT
>CAJTTQ010000152.1 GCA_910579145.1 uncultured Eubacterium sp. | reverse complement strand
TTGATAATCCGGATGCGGTCTGCCACCGGTACCTCCTTGATGGAGTTGTCGGTGAGCTTTGCCACTTCCTCATCAGTGAGGTCATATACGAAATCGGCCTGTTCCGCGCTCGACTGGATTGTGACGGTCTTTTTCTCCGGGTCGATGACGATACCGTGCGTTTTCAAGACCTCCTGCCACTTCTCGTTGGAGAAATAGACATCGGATGTGATAGCCTGATTGTATGGCACGGCGGGAACTTTGGGGCGTTCCGGCTGCGGGATGGGCTGAATCACGGTCTGCATCTGCGCCAGGACATCCTGTTGCGGAACCGTTCCTTGAATCGCTCCCTGCGGTGCACCTTTATAATAGAAGCCGTAGCCGCCGGTCTGAAGTTCTCCCGGTTTCTGCCGTCCGTCGGGCCGGACGGCCACCATAGGTGCGCCGGCAGGGAACCAGAGTTGTCCTCCGATCCGGCGCATGTGCCAGCCTTCCTGATTGCGCGGAGTCCATCCGAGGAAGCCTCTCCCGAAAGGATGCCGGTGCATCATCGGCGCGGGCATCGCCACTCTGCCGTATTCCCCGACACCAATGCGGTTGCCGTGGAGACCCATAGCCACACGCCCGTTGGCGTTTCTGGCGTGTACGAAGTCCCGGGGAAGGTCGAAGTCGGCGGCGACTATCGATGCAAGAGTATTGTAGGCCCTCTTGTTGGCGGTGTTGGTACCCCAATCAACAAGGGCGCGGAGCTGCTTCTCGGATATGGGATAATAGAGCAAGGGGGAATCGTGGCCTTGTACCACTAACTGAAAACCGTTGCTCGACCCCGTGACTGTCGCCCTCATGCCGTTGCGCATAAGTATGTCCTGCAGTTCCGGGTGCAGTTCAAGATGGTGGGGATTTGTATTCTGTCTGATTGCCATGAATTTCGGTTATGGATATAGGTTTGTCAGGCGAGACCCTGTTCCATAGCTTCCTCAAGGATGTCCTCCTTGAAGGCTATGTAGGC
>CAJTTQ010000151.1 GCA_910579145.1 uncultured Eubacterium sp. | reverse complement strand
TGAGAAAGACATACTGAAACTTGTCAACACAATCATGGTAAACACCAAAGGCGAGGGCGAAAAGTCGTCCGAGGACTTCTGGACGAAAGCGGAAAAGCTCTATTACACCGCACTAATCGGCTACATCTACTACGAAGCCCCGGAGGAAGAAAAGAACTTTACGACCCTGCTTGACATGATAAACGCAAGTGAAGCGAGGGAGGACGACGAGGACTTTAAGAACCCCGTGGATTTGATGTTTGACCGTCTGGAAGAAAAAGACCCGGAACACTTTGCCGTAAAGCAGTACCGCAAATATAAATTAGCGGCGGGCAAAACAGCGAAGTCGATTTTAATTAGCTGCGGCGCAAGGCTTTCCCCCTTTGACATTAAGGAGCTGCGGGAGCTTATGGAAACGGACGATTTGGAGCTTGACACGTTGGGGGACAGGAAAACCGCCCTCTTTGTCATTATCTCCGACACGGACGACACATTCAATTTCATTGTCGCCATGATGTATACGCAGCTTTTCAACCTCTTGTGCGACAAGGCAGATGATGTGTACGGCGGCAGGCTTCCCGTACACGTCCGCTGCCTGCTTGATGAAGTGGCGAATATCGGGCAGATACCGAAACTGGAAAAACTGATTGCCACCATACGAAGCCGGGAAATATCCGCCTGCCTTATCTTGCAGGCGCAGAGCCAGTTAAAAGCCATTTACAAGGACAACGCCGACACAACACAGGGAATTGCGACACGACCCTTTTCTTAGGCGGCAAGGAGAAAACCACGCTCAAGGAAATGTCGGAGCTTTTGGGACGGGAAACCATAGATTTATACAACACTTCCGAGAACCGGGGAAAGGAAAAGACCTACGGGCTGAACTATCAGAAATTGGGAAAGGAGCTTATGAGCCAAGATGAAATATCCGTCATGGACGGCGGCAAATGTATCTTGCAGGTAAGGGGCGCACGCCCTTTTTTCAGTGACAAATTCGACATTACCAAGCACCCAAGATATAAATTCCTTTCCGATTTTGACAAAAAAATGAATTTGACAT
>CAJTTQ010000150.1 GCA_910579145.1 uncultured Eubacterium sp. | reverse complement strand
CAGCCGCAAGTGCATTGATTGTCAGCATACCCAAGCTCGGCATACAGTCAATGAGGACAGTATTGTAATTCTTTTTCACTTCATTGATGCAGGTTTTCAATACGCTTTCACGGCTTATGGCGTTTATCAGCCTTACTTCCAGTCCCGACAGTTCAATGTTGGACGGGAGCAGGTCAACGCCCTCGTCATGGTGCAGGATGCTTCTGGAAACATCGACGGGCTTATCATCAATGATGTCCTGCATGATGGTGGAGAGTGTGTCGGGCAAGTCGTCTGGTCGGCTGTAACCGAGCGACATGGTTAAATTTGCCTGTGCATCGGCATCAATGAGCAGAACTTTTTTGCCCTGCTGTGCCAGAGCCACGCCCAGATTGACCGCCGTGGTGGTCTTGCCAACGCCGCCTTTCTGGTTGGTTAAAGCGATTACTTTGCAATTTGACATAGGGTGCGTCCTCCTTTCGCATAGATTTAGCCACTTTGTCAAGGTGGCTATGTAAAGGATTCATGGCAATAAAAAAAGCCGACTGGCTGTTTTATTTGCTAAACTACACCAATCGGCTATGTAAAAATCTATTCCGTTTTATTCTCTGCCTTATCTGCTCTTACATGATATGGCTTCTCTTATTCTCTCTGTATCCCATTTTTCTGGAAACAATACCGCCATAATATGAAACGCATCCATCAGTCCTGCAATATACGCATGAGTGCCGTATTCAAAATCCTGCTTTTCCCTGCAATCTATAAGATGTTGGCAAACTTCCCTCTGTTTCTCCGTCAAATCAAGCTGGTTAAAGGCATCCTCCGCATATCCCTCATCCTTACTGTCTTTTTGATAACTTACATCGGCTTGTAGCAGTTTCAATACGGATTCGTCTTTTAATTTCTCTGCTGCTATCTTCACCAGTTCTTTAAATTCCTTATCGTACATCACTTCCCCCTACAAGCTCTACTCTTAATTTTTTTATAGGTGCATGGATAACCTTAAAAATAAGTTCGTCAACGCAGTCTGTATATCTGCCTTGCTGTATGAGCTGATTTTTCAGTTCCACAAGGCTATGTAACAAAATGCTCCGTTCCCCACTATCCACATACAAATGATTTTTCTTTTCTCTCATAAAGTCCACCATCCTTTTTTGATTTCATTATATAGACGGATAGCAGAATG
>CAJTTQ010000149.1 GCA_910579145.1 uncultured Eubacterium sp. | reverse complement strand
CGGCTCCATGAATCGGGGTGACAGGATTCGAACCTGCGACCTCTTGATCCCAAATCAAGCACTCTAGCCAAGCTGAGCCACACCCCGTTGCGATTCGTATTTCCACAACGCAAAACCTATTATATTATAGTAGAATATAATTGTCAAGATGTTTTTTTAAAAAAATTTGAAAACATTTGAAAAAAACATTTGACTTCTTCTACCTTTTCGTGGAAAATGGATAGTAGAAAGAAATCGATGTCAGAAGGATTTTTAATCCGTAGCAGGATACAGGAGGGAAACGATTGGATACAGGAATAAAGGGAAAACAGACGAAAATGGTAACAGAGGAATGTACGGCAAAGGCGGTGGGAAGCGGTTCGCTGGATGTATTTGCTACACCGGCGATGATCGCCCTGATGGAGGAAACTGCCTGGAAGAGTGTGGCGGCTTTGCTGGATCCTGGTTATGGGACGGTTGGGATCCGCCTCGAAGTAACGCATGATGCACCGACGCCGCTCGGGGCCAGGGTCACATGTGAGAGTGAACTGGTACAGGTAGACGGCAGAAAACTGACGTTTGAGGTACGCGCTTATGACGAGAAGGGTTCTATCGGTAAAGCCGTCCATGAGAGGTTTATCGTCGAGGAAGGTTCATTTATGGAAAAGGCGCTTGGCCGCGGGAAATAAAAGCTTTTCATAAATGACCGTATTTTTCTGTGAGGAAGAGAGGGATCATATGCGGTACTATATTGCGGATCTGCATTTTTTTCACGAGGGACTAAATGATAAGATGGACTGCCGTGGGTTTTCCTCCGCGGCAGAAATGAATGAGTATATATTGAAGCGATGGAACGCGAAGGTCAGGCCGGGGGATGATGTCGTGATCCTGGGAGATGTGTCTCTGGGAGGTGCCGAGCAGACGAGCGGACTGTTAAAAGAATTAAATGGCAGGCTGTATCTGATCGAAGGAAACCACGATCATGTCCTGCGGCACCGGAAGTTTGATGCGTCGGTCTTTCAGTGGGTCAAGCCATACGAAGAGTTGAAGGATAATAAGCGGAAGGTCGTATTGTGCCATTATCCCGTGTTCTGCTATAATGGGCAGTACCGAAAAGGCGAGGACGGGACGCCTCTTACGTATATGCTCTATGGGCATGTCCATGATACGAGAGATGAGTGGCTCGTTGATCAGTTTATCCATCTGACGAGGCAGACGATGTACCAGTCAAGGGGGGCTGACCAGGCGGAACCCATTCCGTGTCAGATGATCAACTGTTTTTGCATGTTTTCGGATTACACACCGCTGGCGCTGGATGAGTGGATTGCGGTGGATGAGCAGCGGCGCGCGCGAATGGGACAGAAAATTTGATATCAGCTAGTGCCTTGCACCATAGGGACTGTTGTGATATAATGATTCAGGCGGAGAACTGCCCAGGTGGGATCCCCGCGGAAAATAAGAGAAGAAAGGAGGGTGGAAATGTTTGGAAGAAGGAGCAAATCCAGCGCTGTAGCATTTGTGGATTATGAACATTGGTTTTACGGATATTCAAATTCATTTCAGATGAAGCCTAACGTGGATGAATGGCTGGAAGAACTTAAAGGAGATTTTAGGTTAAA
>CAJTTQ010000148.1 GCA_910579145.1 uncultured Eubacterium sp. | reverse complement strand
AGCAGATTTATGACAGATATTCTTTCCCTCCCCAAATAGCCAGCCATCTGGAAAACTGGCTGAGGCAGAATATAGAAAAAGAACGTGATAAATACGAAACAGAGCTGGATGGGCTGCGCCGGGAAAAGGATAAGCTGGAGAGACAGCGTAAAAAACTGCTTGAGGCACATTACAACGATGCCATCCCGCTTGATCTGCTTAAAAGTGAGCAACAGCAAATCGCCAAACAGCTTGCCGCAATTGACCATCAAACAAAGGCATACGACTATACGTTTACCACGATGATAGAACGGCTGGACGATGCGATTGAGCTGATTACCGACTGCGGCATGACCTACCGTTTGGCGAATGACAAGACGAAGAAACTAATGAACCAGGCTATCTTTGAACGCCTGCTGGTGGGTTCTGACGGAAGGGTGACGGCAGAATTTGCCGAGCCATTCACGATGCTGGTAGAACCGATCAAAGATGAGGTTGTTAAATATAATTCCGCAGACAACGCAGAAGCTCGTGAGCAAATGCTCACGAGCTTCCTATCCACAATACCCAACCGCTTATTATATTTTTTTGGTAAGGGTTGGAGTAAGAACTTTCTGGTGGACCTGGCGGGAATCGAACCCGCGTCCAAACCGGGATCCCATGTACTTCTACTATCATAGTTCATTCTTTGACATTCCCTCCGCCTGACGGAAATGAACATCCTGCAGGTTTTAGTAGCTTCATGATACGCCCGTATACGCAAAGCTTAATATACGTCGTTTCCTACATCATTGATGCCTGGATCTCAAGGTGTAGGTGCCCTAAGTCAGACAGCAGCCATTAGGCTGCGTATGCTAAATTGTCTTCAGCGTTTATTTTTTTTCTGTGTTTTAACGTGGTCACAGTCCACGGATAGCTTCTCCATCTTCAGCCGGCCTGTCGAAACCAGTACAAGCCCGTACTGTCATTTTTATGATAACAGATTCCGGCTGTGTTGTCAATTCTAAATTTTTAGATCGGGGGACATCGCCCGTTCCTCCTCCCGCTTCTCCCGGATCGCCTCGTGCATTCCCACGAAAAACTCATCATATTTCAGGTTTTTTGCCGGGACCTGCACGACGGCCGCCCGCAAATTAAGCGGTATATCGCGTTTTTTCCAGGAAACCGGTTCGCTGTTGTGGCTGAGTACCTCCTTCACAAGTTCATCCACATACGCTCGATCTGTACTTCCGGTAATCAGGGCAAATTCATCTCCTCCGATACGGAGTGGTATCATTCCGTCTCCTGCTACCCTGTCGATCCGTTTCAGGCTCTCCACGATCGCGACATCCCCCGCCTCACGCGAGATCTCATTGATCGGCATCAAACCCACAATATCGAAACAGATTACATACGACCCCCGCATCTTCACGATCTCATCATACGCCTCACTGATATCTACTTTCTTTCCTGCCATCTCTTCGTCAGCTCCTTCCTCATAATGATAATCCAGCCTGGGACAGATCCCCGAAAATTTCCAGGAATTTTTATAGGAAGTCGGAGACTCGTTCCAGACTTTCTTAAATGCCCGCGCAAAACTCTCCGGGGAACCAAACTGATACTTATACGCAATATCTATCATCCTCATCTCGGAATGAAGGATGTCTTTCGCCGCCAGACAGATCCGCCGCCTTTGAATGTAATCCCTCACACTTCGGTGAAGCGCCAGCCGGAACAGCTTTTGCAGACTGGACAGGGAAACCCCGCAGTAATCCGCGACCGCCTGGCTCTCGAAATCCTCACAAATGCTCTTTTCGATAAATTCAAGTGCGTCTGTCAAAACATAGAAATTTTTCATTGCGTCCTCCTGTCTCCATGGAAACAACTCACTGATCGTATTAATACTACGGATACTATATCACAATCACTCTCTGA
>CAJTTQ010000147.1 GCA_910579145.1 uncultured Eubacterium sp. | reverse complement strand
GGCATCCGTAAAAAATTTGGTGTTTAGTTGACACAAAGAGATATGTCAAGGTTTGGGCGTGATTATCTTCAGGTGGGAATGTACACAGAGATTATGTTTGCCGAGTATGATATTCATTTTGTGGCGGTCAATGACGGAGTAGATTCCCAGAAAGGTGAGAATGACCTTACTCCCTTCCGTAACTTATTTAATGAATGGTATGCCCGTGACTGCTCCAAAAAGCAGCGGGCGGTCAAACGGATGAAGGGAATGTCAGGAGAACGGGTTTCCTCCCACGCCCCATATGGCTATATCAAAGGTGAGGGTGGAAAACTTATGGTTGATGAAGAAACGGCCCCGGTAGTAAAGTTGATCTTTGACTTACGTGTGGAAGGGCTAGGTGTTGGACGGATTGCCAGCGAACTGACTCGTAGGAACATTCCCACTCCCGGAACCATTGAATACCGGAGAACTGGAAAAACCCGCAGATATCTTCCTCATGCGGAATGCGTATGGAGCGCAACGACAATCACCATGATTTTAAAACACAAAGAATATCTGGGACATACGGTAAACTTTAAAACATTTTCCAAGTCTTATAAATTCAAGAAACGTTACCCAACCCCGGAAGATCAACAAATGGTTTTCAAAGATACCCATGAGGCAATCATCACCGAGGAAGTATGGGAAACCGTCCAGAGGCTTTCCCAACACCGGAGGCGGCGTACTAATGACCATGAGCCTGGACTTTTCTCCGGTATGCTCTACTGTGCGGATTGCGGCTCTCCTCTGCACTTCTCAACCGGGAGTAATACTTCTGGCAAAGACCCACGATATATTTGCGGAAGTTATCGGAAACGGAGTGTCGAGAAGTGCTGTAGCGCCCACTATATCCGCCAACCCGTGTTGGAGGAACTGGTTCTTGAAAACCTGCGGCAGATTACAAAACTTGCCACGGAGCAGGAAAAGGAATTTGTCAGGCTCATTATGAATCGGACGCTTTCCAAACAGCAGGAAGATGTCAAGACTTTGCAGAAGGAACTTGTGACTAAGGAACACCGGATTGTGGAACTGGACGGAATCATCAAAAAGCTGTATGAAGATAATTTCTCCGGGAAACTGTCAGACGAGCGCTACATAATTTTTTCCAGGGATTACGAAAATGAACAGCATACCTTGAAAGCGGAGGCCCTGGACATAAGGAACCAGATCGCAGAGCAGGATTCCAAAGTGGTCAATATCAACAGCTTTGTGGGACTTGCCAGGAAATATACTTCCTTTGAAAAACTGACCCCCGGAATGCTTCATGAACTGGTTGAGAAGATCATTGTCCATGAAGGCGATAAAAGCAGCGGCCACCGCATACAGAAAATTGAAATCTACTATTCTTTCGTTGGCGACCTGGAGAGTTCTCATGTGGTCGCCCAACGAACTCGAAAAACACCGGCAGCGTGACATATTTCTTTATTTCGCACTGCCAGTCTTTTAAATCTAAAAAGGTTCGCTAAGAACATTCCCCTAAAAGGCACAAAAGCCTGTATTCCGCCGCCGTCAGATCCAGAAGCTCCCCGTTTTTTAAAAGCAAAAGACAGCCCGTTTACTAGGCTCAAATCATCTTCCAAAAGTAGGATCCTGCTCATATTTTTCACCATTCCTTTTCAAGGCACTGGGACTGATTCTATCCCGGCCAGATTCTCCTCCATTTTGTCCATCACCCGTTTCCTCTGCGCTTCTGTCAGAAATCCGTCTGCTATTGCATCGTCCAGAATCTCTGCCACCTCTGCCATATCGTTCCGGTAGGTTTCGGCAGTCAGAGGCACATTCCGGTTAACAAGTTCCGGCCGCATGACAATGGTTGGGTTGAAAGCGACCACCGTGGTTTCCGTGGATACCATAAACGCGCCTTTATAGATGACAAATTCCCCTTTTCCGTTGTCAGCTTTCAGACGCTCCAGGTCCCGTTCCATGGCTAAGGCATCCGGATCT
>CAJTTQ010000146.1 GCA_910579145.1 uncultured Eubacterium sp. | reverse complement strand
GAATCATTTCCTTTACAGACTGCGTAAAACTTTCGTATTCAGCATCCCTAATGAGAAGATAACCGGGTAAGAAATCCATCAATCGTTGATCTTCAATTTCATAGTATGTACCACTTACTTTAGAGTACAATATATTTAATGATTCCGGGAGAATTAAAGACGACTCTTTATCCTTAGCAATACTCAAGGAATAACCCGGTCTTAATTCATCAGACAGACTAATAAATTCATCTATTAAATAAGAAATTTCTTTTTTCATTAATTTTTTTCGTTAAAATGTTGCTAATTCTTCCGCACCTTCTGAAGACCGTCTGATGATTACGGCCGGATTACCTGCGACGACTGAATCGTCGGGCATATTTTTGGTCACTACGCTTCCGGTCCGCTCACGCGGATTATGGCAATGCCTCCCACTCCTGAAGGAGTGGAAATGGCGCAGATGGTGTCTGAATCAAGTTGCTGGTACATGTTCGCAAATTTACAACAAAAAAATGCGAGATACCTACTTCGCCGGATAAAAATGTCGGGATTGTGATAGTTTGTATACTGTTTGCATTGTTTTTTCGTTGGTTTGTGCCATTGTTCAGAAATTAGTCATAAATTTCTATGGGCTAATACCACTGTGTAGCTTCCGGCATTATATGTAATCCCGGTTTCCTGAAAGCCGTTCTTATGCCAGAAATGCTCAGCGTGTAAGTTGTCTTTAGCCCAGCCGAGTCGAAGGCCGGTAATTCCGGATTTTTTCATATATTGGCATAGCTCATCAATAATGCAGCTCCCGATTCCTGTGTTCTGAATTGACAGAGATGTCATAAAGAAACCGATAAAAGCATTTTGCTCTTTCGGATACGACATTATTAAGTCCATCACAGCGATTAATTCTTTTCCGTCATAGTAGCCTATATAATATTTGTCGGATATGTCTTTTCCGTCAGGCAAAGCTTTCATATCATTAAGAATACTATGTTTCGTGACAAATGGCGGACAATATCTGTAATAAGACTCGTTTCTAATACACAACGAGTATATGTCTTGAACATCTGCGATATTCAACCGGCGGACATTGTAATTGGAGGAAAGCAAAGCAATGTTCATTGTGATTTTATATTTTTATCTCCGCAGCCCTTGTCTTTCTTTTACTGAATTTCTCTTTCGCGTATTCGAAAGATTCAAGGATATAAGGCTTCAATGATTCAAATGTTATCTCAGACGGCGTCAAAGCGCAAATCCATCCCATCCACGCGTAAACCGGATGCGGCATAATGACATCCTTTGCGGTAAAGTCATACGGCATATCCACAATACAGCCCTTGTTCGGGCGTTGTGGCAATTCTGCGAATAAAGTGCGGAATGTCTGTTTTCTGACTCCAATATTCACACGCCACACACCATCGCGGTCAAGGCGGGAAGCCCGGTCATTGTCGCCATCCTTTTCTTTGATTGTCAGGACATACACGCCACGTTTCAACACACCGCCGGGATTGTAGAAGACCCCACGCTCGCCCCAGCTGTTTACCTCTACAAGCCCTTCAAAGTTGTCAAAGCAATATCTCATAATGTCATCAGGTGTAATAGCCATATTTCAATCAAGATTCGTTAATCAACCGATACATCAAGGCAATATCCTCTGATGCCATTTGGAACTTTGATTTTTCGATAAGGAGGTTTTGTCCTGTCATGATATAAGAAGGCAGGATGCGCCACCCGTTATGGAAAATCTCAGTATTACGCAACTTGTAAGTAGATATACTTGGAACGGCATTTTTCTTGGTTGCCTTTTTGCTTATCATATTAAAGGCTTTTTTCGCCACATCACCCATCAGCATGACAACCTGAAGATTGGGAAACAGTTCAAGCTCCTTTTCAAGATACGGCAGACTTTCTTCAATGCTTTCCTTTGAAACAGCATATTCCGATTTAGGCGTCTTGACGGCATTGGTGATGTAGATGTTGAGGTTCAATATATCCTGAATACC
>CAJTTQ010000145.1 GCA_910579145.1 uncultured Eubacterium sp. | reverse complement strand
TGACTGACGTAGTTGTCTTTATCAGACTGCCACAGACGGTTGAAAAAATCGTAAAAAGTACCGACGCCGGGAGTGTCGCCAGCAGGGAAACCACTGAGGATGGCGTACAATGGGGTTATTTTAAGCAGCCTGCACCATTCGGTAATGGAATCTGCTTTCAGTACGATTGAGAGAAGATAGGAACGGAGCAGGCAGGAAGGGAAACGTGTGGCGGGTTTGCCAAGCAGGGAATAAAACTCCTGCATGATGGTATCCGTTTCAGAGAGATCAAGATACCAGAATTTCACAATGACATCCCATGTTTGTTTAGGGACAGCGAAGGGATCCGGGAATAAATCAAGGAACCTGGACACGAAGGTGTCCTGATATGCGGCATGGCCGCCATAATTAACAGGTAACATAAAAATCGCCTCCAATCAAAAATGCTTACCGGCTGCGCCGGAATGAAAAGTGCTTTTTAATTAAGAGGCGCGAAGCGCCGCATTTTTTGACTGGTTTGTCAAGTACTTTTGGTAAAAAAAGTGGGGGAATATTTATAAAACCGGATTTGAAAGCCGTAGAAAATAGGGGCTGGAGAATCCGAGAGACTATCTCTCGATGGGGGGGGCAATGCCTGGAAACAGAAAAGGGAAAAAGTCCTGCTGCGGCAGATGAACCGCATTTTTGGCGTGATCTTATGCGGGTTTGGGGCAGCCGTTTTTATTCGGACGATTCTGGCATAAAAATCCGCGGCACCTGTTCATGGGAGGAACGGGTGCCGCGGATGTTATTTTTATATTCAGGCGGAGCGGATGATCGTGCCGCAGCGCTCCTTGACGGCATCCTTCGCGCGCTCCAAGCTGCTGATGATCGCGGTGCGTTCCTCGCCCGATGTGACGAAAGAGACGCCGGCGTCCACTTTGGGAAGCGTGGTGATCGCGTCGAAATGGCCCTCGTCAATGAGTCTTATCGCCTCGCTCGAGTCAATTTCCCCGATCGGTTTGCCGTCGGCGCAAATCTGCTCGCTTCCTGTGAGGATCAGAAGGAAGGAGGCGTCGAGCATATCGGCGAGTTTGGCCGCTGTATAGTCCTTTTCGATGACAGCGCTCGCGCCTTTGAGCCTGGTGCCCTGTTCCATCACCGGGATTCCGCCGCCCCCGGCGGCGATGACGATCTGTCCGGTTTCCACGAGCGTGCGGATGGCATCGATCTCATATATGTCGATCGGGCGCGGGGAGGCAATGATGCGCCGGTAGCCGTCGGCTTCCTTCACGACGTGGTTTCCCTTTTCTTCTTCGGCCTCGGCTTCCGCTTCGTTCATATACCGTCCGATGACTTTGGTGGGGTGGTTGAACGCTTTGTCAAACGGATCGACGCGCACCTGTGTGATGACGGTGGAGACCGGTTTGAAGATGCCGCGGTTCAAAAGTTCGGTGCGGATGGCGTTTTGCAAGTCATATCCGATGTATCCCTGGCTCATCGCACCGCACAGTGACATCGGCGCCACGGTGTAGCGGTGGTCAAGCCTGGCAAATTCCGTCATGGCGGTCTGGATCATGCCGACCTGGGGGCCGTTGCTGTGAGTGATGGCGATCTCATATTTTTCTTCCGCCAGATCGGCAATGGCGGATGCCGCTTTTGCTACGTTTTTCTGCTGCTCCGGGAAAGTTTCGCCGAACGCATTCCGCCCGAGGGCGACGACGATTCGTTTTTTGTCCATATCATTACCTCTTTTCTGTCTTGTTTCCTTCCATGTTCTGATTTCTTGTTTCAGTATAGCAAATTTGGGGGAAACAATCAATCGAGAAAATCTAAAAGAATCGTGGAGGAATTGGTTGGAATATGTATGCGTTTTTTCTTTAGTAAAATTCGTGTGCGTTGGTTTTCCGTGTAATCGCGTTCGCCTTGCTTGAATATGGAACAGCATACAAAATCGCATGCTGCATTCCCATGTTCGGATTCTCTGATAATGAATACGAAACTAGTGCATTGTACCGTTCATATTTCGCCAAATGGCTTGCCTGAATTTCCATCTGCCGCGTTGGCTTCATTCGAC
>CAJTTQ010000144.1 GCA_910579145.1 uncultured Eubacterium sp. | reverse complement strand
CCGCAGATCCGGGGACTTACGATCAAAAGAACAACAGTAAACCGGCCCGAGGTCATCGCCTATCCGACAGCCGATGATTTTTGCAAGATGGTTACGGGGCGAACAATATCATTCATGGAGCGCAGAGGAAAATTTTTAATGATCCATCTGGAGAATAACAGCAGGATCATCCTGCATTTGAGAATGACCGGCTGTCTGCTCCTCACCCCGCCTGACCTTCCGGCGGAAAAACATACACATATCATAATGAATGTAAGCAGCGGAATGGAACTGCGTTTTTCCGACACGCGCCGATTCGGACGCTTTTGGCTGATACAAAACGGCGAAGAAGATACATACAGCGGGATCGGTAAACTGGGACCCGAGCCATTTTCCTCAGAATGCAGCGCCCAATATCTGCAGAGCCGTTTGAAAAGCCGGAAACGGTCGGTAAAAGAGTGCCTGCTCGACCAGAGCGTCATTGCGGGAATCGGCAATATCTATTCCGATGAAATTTTGTATCGGGCAAACATCCATCCGTCTGTTCCCGCGAATCGTCTGACCAACGGGGAATGGGAGACCCTCGCCACACAAATTTCCGAATGCCTGCGATATTTTATTGAGAAAAACGTTATC
This sequence comes from uncultured Eubacterium sp., assembly GCA_910579145.1. Lineage (GTDB taxonomy): Bacteria > Bacillota > Clostridia > Lachnospirales > Lachnospiraceae > Eubacterium_F. Next base: position 1,431 of record CAJTTQ010000144.1, on the reverse strand, counting down.
CCGCCCGAGGACTATCTCAAGACAAAAGGACAGGATTACCGGAATACGCCGTTTTTGCAAGTGTACGGCCACGCCGGCGAACCCTGTCCGAAGTGCGGCGAAACGCTGGCCCGCACCGTGATCGGGGGCAGGGGCAGCGTGTACTGCCCAGGATGTCAGAGGGGGTAAGGGGCAATCAGTAGTAATTATTTTCAGCAGTCCACAGAGTGAATCCACGGCTTGACATTGTGGACTGAATCTCCCATCTTTTCACCTAAAAAAACAAAACTCCAGACAGAGCACTTTACAAAAACAGGAGAGGGGGGAAGAGGTTATGTCCCACTCACTTCACCACAATACTTCGCCTGCCCATCCACTTCGAACCTTCCAGTGTATAATCAGCGTCTGGCGCACATCGGAATTCAAAATAATAGCGTTTTCCACTTTTTAAGTTTTCGAACGTCTTCGTAACTTTCCCGCCAATTATGTACGATTCGACTGCATTTGACATATCCTTTCTGTCAGAACACCGGATTTCAAAATAATCAAACATCTGATAGGTATCATACCCGCTTACCTGCACCCGTGCGCATCCCTTTTTGGGACTTGTCACGGAATACTTAAACCAGAGCGGACGAAGAACTACGTTCGTCGCAGCCGGGCCTATACTGGTGAAAAAGTACCCGCCATCTTCCTCCATCTGATCACGGAAATTCCATGCCGCCATCGTATAGCCTTTTTTCTTTACGTGGAATGGGATACGGACGATCGTCCCGTACTCGTAGGATGAAGGCAGTTTACCTGTCTGTTTTCCACCAAGCAATTTATATGTAATGGGGATCTGCTTTCCTCTAGACTTCGCCGTCTTTCCTTTCGGAATGCTGGTAGTCTTTTTCCCTCCCACCTTCCAGATCCGTTTTCCATCACAGTTATCAATCTGAATCGTTTTCTTCGAGCGGTTCACAATCGTTTTCAGGCTTGGGCACTGTCCTGTGATATCTTTTCTCCACGACTTCAGAGATGCGGGAAGTACGAGTTTTTCTAATCTGGTACATCTTGAAAAAGCATCCTTACCTATCTTTTTGACCGAATCCGGCAGGATCACCGTTTTTAACTGACGGCAATTATCAAACGCATCTTTCCCTATTCTCTCTATATTTTTACCAAATGTGATCTTCTTTAACGAGACATTATTGCAAAAGACATTGTTATCAATTGCTTTCAGAGAATCTGGTAATTTTATTTCTTTCACATTTCTAAATACAAAAAAGTACAAACCTTTCATCTCTGTAATCCCCTCGCCTATTACAACTTTTTTTGCATCGTGAAAAGAAATACCTTCTCTAGGGAGATTCACACGCTCAAGTTTACCCTTCCCTGAAATCGTTAAAACACCTTTCTCCGACAACGAATACTGGAATTTGCCCTCTGCCAAACACGGTTTAGCAAAAA
>CAJTTQ010000143.1:936-2068 GCA_910579145.1 uncultured Eubacterium sp. | reverse complement strand
GATATTGACAGAAGTCGGGTTCCTTGTGGAAACCGCGCCGGATGGCACAGATGCTGTTGTGATGATGGAAAACGTAGAAGAAAATTATTATGACGCAATCCTGATGGATGTACAAATGCCCATCATGAATGGCTATGAGGCAACCCGGACAATTCGGAACCTGCCTCGGAAAGATGTCAAAAATTTGCCGATTATCGCGATGACAGCCAATGCACTGGAAGAAGATAAAGAAGCAGCGCTGAAAAATGGCATGAATGCGCATTTATCCAAACCGCTTGATATGAATGCGTTTATGGAAGTGCTGAGCAAATTCCTGCATTAAATCAAAAAATAAGCGCCGGCAGGCTGATTAACAGCCCGCCGGCGCATTTTTAGTGCGCCCGGCGAGCGCACGTTCTAACGGGTGAAAGTCCCGAATCCGCCCGGCAGTGGGAAGGATATAGCCAAAGCCAAGGGTGTCCATCGCGAGGTGGAATCTGAAGGAAGGCGGAGGCAAAACTCTGGTCTGACGGACAGAAACCGTATAGAGGCTGTAAGCGGGGGTAAGACTGCTTAACAAGTCGAAGCCCAATAACTGTACGGAACCGTTTTACAGTAAATACGGCGGACATAAGAGGGAAAGAACGTGTGAGTACCCGGGGAGATCTCACGGACGTGCGGAGTTTTTTTCTACGAAGTACGGTTGAAATAAGATTTATCGTGAGAAGTCAGCAGATACCATAGTACCGTGTCAGTCGACGGACGCGGGAAGGGTTGAACCTTAGGAGGTGAGAGTCAATGAAAGTTACCGAAGCCGAGGGAAAAGAAAGCACAAAACGCTGCTGTGGCAGCGGCTGCCGCCGGAGGGATAGTGCGGAACACGAAGAGGAAGGCGGAGCGCTGATTGGACAAAGGATAACTGAAAACGACATCACCAGCGACGACAGAAAAACAGGCGGATTGCTGGAATGGATTGTAAGCTCGGGAAACCTGAACAAAGCGTATAAGCGAGTGAAGAGAAACAAAGGGGCGAGCGGAGTCGATGGGATGAGAGTGGATGAACTTCTGCAATATCTCAAAGAAAACGGCGAAGGAATCCGGGAATTCGTGCTGGCAGGGAAGTACAAGCCAACCCCGGTACGGCGGGTAGAGA
>CAJTTQ010000143.1:0-928 GCA_910579145.1 uncultured Eubacterium sp. | reverse complement strand
CCCAAAGAAAACGGCGAAGGAATCCGGGAATTCGTGCTGGCAGGGAAGTACAAGCCAACCCCGGTACGGCGGGTAGAGATACCCAAAGACAACGGGAAGAAAAGAATGCTGGGCATACCAACAGCGGCAGACCGCGTGATCCAGCAGGCAATCGCACAGGCACTGACTCCGATCTATGAACCAAAGTTTGTGGAAACGAGCTATGGATTTCGACCGGGAAAGAGTGCACACGATGCAATCCGGAAATGTCAGGAATATCTGAATGCGGGCTATGTGTGGACAGTGGATATGGACTTGGAAAAGTTCTTTGATACGGTGAACCAAAGCAAGCTGATAGAGATTCTGTCGAGGGAAATCAAAGATGGACGGGTGATATCACTTATTCATAAATACTTGAGAGCAGGAGCAGTATGGTGCGGAAGGTTTGAGGAGACGACAACCGGGGTGCCGCAGGGAGGACCATTAAGTCCGCTGTGTGCAAACATCATACTGAACGAACTCGACCATGAACTGGAGAAGCGGGGACACCGGTTTGTCCGTTACGCGGACGATATGGTGATTTTCTGCAAAAGCAAAGCGAGTGCGAAACAGGCATTGGAGCATATCATCCCTTATATTGAGGGAAAGTTGTTCCTGAAAGTCAATCGGGAGAAAACGGAAGTCAGCTATGCGGGGAAAATCAAATTTCTCGGATACGGCTTCTATAAGAACCGGAAAGGCTTCCAGCCAAGAGTGCACCAGAAGTCAAAGGAAAAGCTGAAAGGGAAGGTGAAAGAGCTCACTGGAAGGCGATATGTTCCGAGTTACGAAGGGTGGAAGCGAAAGCTGAAACGTTTTGTGACAGGCTGGGTGAACTATTACAAGCTTGCGGATATGGGAAATCTGTTAAAGAGCATAGACGAGTGGATGAGGCGACGAATCCGCATGG
>CAJTTQ010000142.1 GCA_910579145.1 uncultured Eubacterium sp. | reverse complement strand
AGCATGGCGTAGTTTGGTAGCGCGCACGGCTGGGGGCCGTGAGGTCGCAGGTTCAAATCCTGTTGCTCCGATTTTTTAATTGGCAGAAATTAATATCATGTCCGCAACCAGGGGATACAAAATCCCTGCGCGGACGGAGGTAACTATGATCTTAAAAAGCAAAGCGTATCTATATCTGACTGAATTTTTTGCCGGAATGTCCGTTATGGCGGTGGAATTAGGCGCCAGCCGGTTACTGGCCCCGTATTTCAGTTCCTCGCAGATCGTGTGGACGATCATCATTGGAACGATCATGATCGCGATGGCGCTCGGCAATATTTACGGCGGACGAACCGCAGATAAAAATCCGAACCCGGACAAGCTGTACGGGCGGATGATCATTGCCGCGATTTGGATCGCCGCGATTCCCGTTGTCGGAAAATATGTGATCCTGGGTATTTCTGCCCTTCTGATCTTTTCCGTCAGCAGCCATTTTCTTGTGATCGCCGCCTTTGCCGCCTGCATGGTGATCTTTGTTTTTCCCTTGTTCTTACTGGGAACGGTCACGCCGTCCCTCGTCAAATACACGGTAGATAGTCTGGATGACAATGGAAAAACCGTGGGAATGCTGAATGCTTCCAATACGATCGGCAGCATAATCGGAACCTTTGTGCCAACTTTTATCACGATCCCCGCTGTCGGGACATCGGTTACCTTTCTTATCTTTTCAGGAATCCTGCTCCTTTTGGCACTCGTATATTTTTTCAGCGCAAAAAAGAAACCCAAAAAAGCATTTATCGGAATCCTTTTATTTATCCTCTGCTGTTTATTTGGCGCATCAAACCGATTTGCGTTCTGGGAACAGGAACTGACTTATGAAGGGGAGTCCATTTACAACTATCTCCAGGTGAAGGAGGACGATGAAAACGTGATCCTCTCCACCAATGTACTATTTGGGGTTCAGTCTATTTTAAAAAAGGATAACGGCCTGACCGGCATGTATTACGACTACGCGATGGCGGCGCCGCTCATGGCCGGGGTTACAGAAAAAGAACAGTCCGATATACTCATACTCGGTATGGGGACGGGCACGTTTGCCACACAGTGCAGCCGCTATTTTGATCGTGTCCGGCTGGACGGCGTGGAAATCGATGAAAAGATCACAGGACTGGCGCGGCAGCACTTTGAATTACCTGAAAATATCCCGGTCACGACCTATGACGGGCGGGCGTACCTGAACGCAGTTGACAAAACATACGATGTCATTCTCGTCGACGCGTTTCAGGACATCACGATCCCATTCCAAATGTCTTCCGCCGAATTTTTCACACTTGTCAAAAAACACCTGAATAAGGACGGCGTGATGGTCGTAAACCTGAATATGAGGGGCACGGAAGAAGGTAGTATCAATCAGTATCTGTCTGATACCATTTCCAGCGTCTTCGAACAGGTCTATACCATTGATGTTCCCGGCTGCACCAACCGCATTTTGTACGCGTTCGGCCCCACAGACGCCCTGTCAGTATTTCACTCAGGCATCGCAAAAATAAAGGACGACGCCCTCCACACCCTGATGGGGACGATCGCCCAAAATATACAGCGTTACGACGCAGGCAATATTGCCGCAAAGAACAACACCGCAAACGATATTCATGATAACGACAAAACTGACAATAACAGAGCCACAACGATCATGACCGATGACAAAGCCCCTGTGGAACTTTTAGGAATGAAAGTAATCGACGAACTCATACAGGATGAAGTCCGGTATTACCGTGACATTTACGAACGGGAAGGCATTAAAGGACTTCATCCGTAAGTTCAGGAGCATCTGGTTTCGAAATTTCCGCCTCCGTAAGTTCCGATGTACAGTGCGGGCACCGGGTCGCCTGAATGTCAATTTCGCTCAGGCAGAAAGGACATTTCTTCGTGGTCGGTACCGGCTTCTCCTCTTCTTTGCGTCTTCCCAGACTCGAGAGCGCGTTCATCCCTTTTACGAGCAGGAAAATGACAAATACCATAATGATAAAATTGATCACGGCAGTCAGGAAAGAACCATATTTCACATCGACATCGTTGATGTTCAGCACCAGATAACTAAGATCCGTCTGCGCGACGAGTCCGATCAGCGGCGACAGCACATCGTTTACAAGCGAATTGATGATCGACTGGAATGCCGCACCGATGATGACACC
>CAJTTQ010000141.1 GCA_910579145.1 uncultured Eubacterium sp. | reverse complement strand
ACTTCCTCTGCGATATCTTCCACGCAGACGGCCGTCTGTAAAATAGATTTTGTCACTTTTTCACAAAAAATACGCTGCTCTTCGTCAGGCAGGTCGGGTTGTGGGAGATAGCACTCGGGGGAAAATTCGGCCTTTTCTTTCATACATTCGCTGGCAGGGGTTACGGTTGCCAGCGGGCTATGGAGGGGAGTTCCATTTTGAAATTTCATAAAGGCTTCCAGCACTTCCGAAAGCTGCGATCCCTCGCATTCGACGCGTTTTCCTTTTGATTTGCGAAATCCGTCGTTCCAGATCTTGGCCATAAAAATGCCGTCTTCTTTTTGCTGAGGGCGGTGCGCCTGCGCGATCATGATCGTCGTATCAATTGCTGTCGGATAAAACAGATCGCCTGGCAGGCTGATCAGTCCCAAAACGGTATGTTTTCGTAGAAATTCTTCCCTCCACAGAGCGTTTTCATCATCGGCAAATATGCCGGATTTCACGACTACCGCCATAGATCCCATCGTCTGTAGTGCATCCATAGCGGCAAGGATAAAATCTCGTTCAGGTTCTTCCGCCTGTGAGAAAGGGGGATTTAATAGCGCTTTTGTAAACTGCCCGATCACCATTTTTTTACTGCGTTTATCAAAGCAGCTAGCGTTTTCGATATGACTTTTTCCATCACCGCGGAAAAACATATTCAGGGACGCCAAAGACCAGACTGTTGGATTTGTGTCAAATCCATAGATGGATTCCCGCACGATTTCTGCTGGTATGCCCATCGTTTTTGCCGTTCGCATCATCCGGTCAAAAGACGCGACTAAAAAACCTCCTGACCCGCACGCAATGTCGATCACCCGGTCTTTGGCGGTCACATCGATCAGTTCCGCGCAGTATTTCGTAATATGCCGCGGCGTGAAAACGATGCCGAGGGAGTTATTGTCATATCCATAGCGGATAAATGCCTCGTAAAGTAAGCCGAGAAAATCGGTATCCGTCTGCAGGACGGATCGGATATTCAGTTTATGTAACAGGAACACGATCTTACTTATTTTATCGGATAACCGGTTATAGTCGCCGGTGGTGAGGGTCAACGTTTCGATCAGTTGTTTTTTCTTTTTGGTTTCAAAATGTTCGGCGGCCATGATTGCGCTGTTCACAAGTTGATTGATGGAAGCAAGTTCTTTCCCTTTCGTCAGATCTATTTCTCCCCGGTATAACGCGGTGATGATGGCGCCTAATACTTTGGGTCTTAGAGATGGTTCGATCTTGGCGCTTCGGAGAATGGAAGACAGTTCAATGGCGGTGTCAATGTACTCTGATATTTCGGGCAGCGATACTTCTGTCGTTCCGTTATTTGTAACGAGAGCGCCTTCGATTTCTGAGACACCTGGGAAACTGGTCAGTTCAAATCCCCGTGAGGAAAGGGGTTCCCAGGTTTTTCCATCCCAGTATGCGGTTTTAAATATATAACCGTGATCTTCTTCGCCGGCAACGCCGACGGCCGCTTTTATTTCGTATTTTCCCGTTTGATTGATCTTGTCAGAATAGGCGATGGCTTCTCTTAGAGCCTGGGCAATCTTTTTTCTGTCATTTTTGGCCTCGACTACGAGGAGGGGGATGTTTTTATGGCATACTAAAAAATCCGGTTTGGTTCCCGATAATCCGCAGTCCGGCAGATAATCCTCGATTTCCTGTTCCTCTAAAAAGTCCCCGCCTTTTTGGGGGTGGCTGATATTCCATCCTTTTTGGGAAGCTATGTCCCTTACTAAATATCGGCATCTCGATTCTGCTCGTTTTCCCAGCGCCATGAAAGATCCTCCATTTGCAGAGTTTTTTTGTTGTTATTTATTATAGCACATATGTTCTGTTTCTGCAACTGATTTTATTTCTTTTTTATACATCTGCGCAATATCAGACGGGCCGCTCCACCACAATTTGGAGGATTCGTCGTATAATAGTTTTCCAGTTTGGGATAGTATGAATTGAGGCAGCAATTCGCTGGCGGGAAGTTCAAGATCCTAGGAAAGTTCGCTGACAACCATTGTTACTACGAGATCAATAGCATTTTTTTGTTTTGCTTTGGAGAATTCTTTTTCGGATAATTCCGGTATCAATAGAGAATCCCCTCCCCTTTTTTAGCTAAGTAGCCATGAGCAAAACTCTACACATTCAGTATTTATGCAGGTTTGCGAGGCATGGCAACCTCTTATATCACTC
>CAJTTQ010000140.1 GCA_910579145.1 uncultured Eubacterium sp. | reverse complement strand
AGGGTATACCCTTTAGGCTGCCCCGCCCTCTCGTCAAGGATTTGCCCGGAAGGAGTTTTCCGTGTAAACATATAGGGAAAAGAAGGGGCAGTCGGGAAATAGACAGCCCTACATAGGGGCAGGTGTGAACCATGCAGATCACACCTGCCCCTGAAATTTATCGATTAAAAAGAAAAAAGATGGCAAATAACAACCATCTTTTCCCCGTTCCATGGTATAATGGAACTATGCGAAAACAAGATTATTATAACGATTTTTTTGATATCGGTCAACAAAAAATTAACTTCAGTTTCTTCGAATTGAGTTTACCAGACGACGATCCAGTCTATACCCTGAAAAAAATAATGGAGGAATTAGACTTTTCAGGTCTTTTGGCCTGTTATTCAGATAAGGGAAGAACCGGGTATAACCCAATTATGCTGTATTCTGTGGTTACTTACGCGAACATGCGGGGAGTTAGGGCAGTTGACCGTATGGTAGATTTGTGCCAGAGGGATCTTGCCTTTATCTGGCTGACCAAAGGGCAGAAGCCCCAGAGGGATGCTTTTTATGAGTTTAAAGGAAAAAAACTGACAGGCGGGATTCTGGATGAACTGAATTACCAGTTTATGCGCCGCCTGCAAAAGGAAGGGCTTATTACGCTCAAAGAACTCTACATCGACGGGACAAAGATCGAAGCGAACGCCAACCGGTACACGTTTGTCTGGCGGGGAAGCATAAACTATCATCTTGCCGGCCTGCTGGATACCATAGATGCCCTTTATGCAAGGTACAACGCATTGGTGTATGAGAATGGATATGGACCGAAATACGACATTGGAGAAGCCCGGATGTTCGTGATTGAGGGTATGGAAAAGGTTAGGAAGGTGATTGGAGAAAACAGGCGGCGGAAGCTGACAAAACATAAAAAAATCCCGAACAATACCATCCTTGAGATTGATCACTGTTCCCCGCTTGAAATCTTAAAACTGCAGAAAAATCTGATGCGGATCGCACAAGGCGAAGGGATCCTGTTTGTCCGTGAAAAGGGGAAGCGTAAACCGGAGATCCAAAAGCTTTATGAGGAACTGGAAGAATGCGGCAGGCGCCTTATGGAATACAAGGAATGCTTTGAAATCATGGGGAAAGACCGTAACAGCTATTCCAAAACCGATCTGGAAGCAACCTTTATGCGGATGAAAGAGGACCATATGCTGAACGGACAGTTAAAACCGGCATACAATGTCCAGATCGCGGTTGAGAATTACTTCATTGTCCAAAGTTATGTGAGCAGTGACCGGACAGATTACAATACACTAATCCCTGTTTTGGAAAAGCATCAGAAAGCATTCGGGGATATCCTGGAGGCAGTTACCGCCGACAGCGGCTATTGCAGTGAAAAGAACCTGGTCTATCTGAAGGAAAACGGGATCAGCAGCTATATCAAACTCCAGGACCATGAGAAACGGAAGACCCGGGCATACAAAGAGGATATCGGAAAGTATTACAACATGACCTGTGGTATTTTTGAAGATGAGCGTTATTACATCTGCCATGACGGGAGAGAACTGCGCCATATCCGGACAGAAAGCAGGGAACAGGATGGATATACCCAGACATTAGAGGTATATGGATGTGCGGACTGCAGCGGGTGTGAGCACAAGGCGAGGTGCCTTTATCAATACAATGCCGAAAAGAATCCGGACCGCAACAAGGTGATGAAGATCAATGAACGATGGGAAGAACTGAAAGAAGAATCCCATGCAAACATTCAGAGTGAGAGGGGCATTCTAAAACGCCAGACACGCTCGATCCAGACGGAAGGACACTTTGGTGACATAAAAGAAAACGAGGACTTCCGGAGGTTCCATTATCGTTCAGCGGAAAAAGTATATAAAGAGTTTATGCTGTACGCAATCGGCAGAAACATCATGAAATACCATCGATTTCTGCATCAGGAAATTGAAAAATATGAAGGAAAAAAGGAGCCGAAAGCAGCTTAGAGAAAAGAGCGCTTCTCAAAATCCAAAGAAGGGGGTTCTATGCCCTAAAATAGATACCGCAAAAAGAAGGAGACCGTCCGGCAAAAATCCAGGGCTTTGAAAAAGCCCGAAATTTCAGAGAACTGTCTCCCTCTTATATGTCAGGGGCAAAAATCGCTATTTCCCGATTGCCCCTTATCGGTTCCCTTGGCGTACCTCTCATTCCGCAAACGCAATCAACCGGCTGCCGTCGGTTGCCACATCAACCACAATTGCCTGCCCCTGACGGATATCCCCCTGAAGGATGATCCTGGCTG
>CAJTTQ010000139.1 GCA_910579145.1 uncultured Eubacterium sp. | reverse complement strand
AAGGAAGAGGCAATCAGGGAAGCGCGGCGTTATCTTGGTTATTTTGCGCTCATCTCAAATGAAAAAATGGATGCATTTACAGCGCTTCATCTATATCGGAAGAAGGATGTTGTGGAGAAAGCATTTGGCAATCTCAAGGAACGCCTTAACATGCGGCGGCTGCTTGTTTCTTCCGAGAAGGGGCTTGACGGCAAAATATTTGTTGAATTCGTGGCACTCATTCTTGTTTCTTATCTGGATCACAAGATGAAAGAAACTGATCTGTATAAGAACTACACCATGCAGCAGCTGCTGGATCAATTGGATGTGATCGAATGTTTTGAAGATGCCAGCCACTCCTTAAGGATTGGCGAGATTCTCAACAAGCAGATTCAAATATATGAGACCCTCGGAGTAGACGTGCCGACCTCGTTATGAGTACGCCGAGAATCCAGGATAAATGGGACGGGTGGCAGAGAGGATCGTCCGAGACGCAAAAATCCTTTTTTCCGAAAACGCTCACCCGTCTCGCCGCTGTGAATCGCGTCGATCGGCGAAAAGCGGCGGATCTTCCTGGTACAGTAATAGCTGAACAAGACGACGACAGCACCCGCGAACAAAGCGGCACCGACATTGAGAAGAATATGATCTTCGCCGGCAAGGATGATCTTTTCTGACACCTCGCGGAGCATCAGCTTGCCAAACGGGATACTGAGGAGGAGTCCGGCCGTCGTCCCGATCACGGCGATCATGAGATATTTCATGATGTACAGTCCCCGGATCCCGCTGTTTTTAATGCCGATCGCTTTCATCACGCCGATCTCCCGGTATTCCTCGGTGATCGTAAAATGAATGATAAACCGCAGGATCACCATGGAAATGAGTATGAGGCAGACGCTTACCACGAGAAGGATGGCTGCCATGAGCATATCCATAAAATACATCATCTCCATCATGGAACGATCGACGGCCATGAGAGAATTCGTGCCGAGGGAGTGAAATTTGTCGGGATAACCGGCATCTTTCGTATAGACTTCCACGGAGGAGCAGACGGCGGCTTGTTCGTGGTCAAACAGCGCGGCGTCGTTTTCGCTGATGAGGAACCTTGTCATTCCGACCATCGCCGAGCCGAACAGCGCATCTTTTGTGTAGCCTTTTATCGTAAATTCTTTCTCAACGCCGTCCTGTTTTATCGAGATCTTCCCGCCTTCACGGAAATTGTTTTCCTGCGACTGGAGTATCACATACGGAACGTAGATGCCGCCGTCTTCAATGTCCGTCAGTTCCTCGTTGTCTTTGTCGAAGATCTTTATACCGCTGTCAAGACTGGAAAGTGTTACCGTGTTGTAGTATTCGAATTTTTCGCCATCAATGAGGATGTTCTTCGGTTCGATCTGGATGAGCCGTGAGATGTGATAGCGGTAGTTGTTTTCTTTGGCAAATGCCTCGAAAGCCTCAATGTCGGGGGTGTTGGACACGGCAAACCAGTAGTCCGGCATGTCGGCTTTGGCGAAAAAGTGGTCCAGAGCGTTACTCACCGTATAGAGGTTATTGGCGCTGCTGGCGATGAATGTAGCGGCAAGGGTTACAAAGATGAGCAGGATGATGTTCATTGTCTTCTTGCGCGTGATGTCTTTTTTTAGTATGGTCAGGTACATGGTTCCGGCTCCTTTCGATGTTGATAAGTTTATTGTAACAGGGAAATATTAAATAATCCTTAAATTTTATTTTTTAATGGAATTTTGTGCTTTGTGTCAAAATGTATTGCTGATGGTCACCCGATCAGTAATCTTCAACTTCAAAAGATATTATACTACATTCAAAAAGATTTTTTGGGGCGGGATCGGCTTGCTTTTTCAGACGATATTGAAGCTTGGCAGTTTGGCCCTGTAGTGCCTAATGTTTATTATCATTATTGCGGGTATGGCGCTATGCCGATCTCGTCGAATTATGAGAAGTTTGACCTAGAGTTTGAAGATAAAAAGGTGATAAATAATATTGTTGAGAGTAAAAGGGTTCTTGATCCCTGGACTATGGTAGCTGAAACACATAAAACTAATGGGGCATGGGACCAAATTTATCGAAATGGATTAGGAAATCACAAGGTTATTCCTATCGATCTGATAAAGGCGGTGGGATGATTTATGGATTTATCAGGAGAATCAAAACAAAGAGAAGAATTTCGCGGTATCCTTTATGAACTGGCAAGATCACAGGAACTTCTTCAAGACGTTTATGATCGTTCCAATATGTATAAGCGTCTTGAAGCGCTATATGACAAGAAACCAGATGTATCAATAG
>CAJTTQ010000138.1 GCA_910579145.1 uncultured Eubacterium sp. | reverse complement strand
GTTCACGGCCTCTATGAAACGGGAGATAAACTTTGTCTGGAAACAGAACTTCTCGGTCCCGGAAAAGACGAAGTCGTAAAAGAAAAAGCAAGTTATCCGTTTATCATAGTGAAAACAGAAAAAACAGACAAAGAAGTGTTATTTGACGATTAAATGGCGATACAGACAAAGACAGAGTTTTGTCCCGTTGACCCCAAGTTCCCTGCGGTTCAACGAAACAAAACTCTGATATTATTTTGCCAGTTCATATTCATTCAGATACTTCCGGATCATATGGAACAGATCCGCAACATCGAGCGGTTTTGGCAGGTGCGCGTTCATCCCGCTCTCGCGGGATTTTTTGCGGTCCTCTTCAAACGTATTCGCGGATACCGCAATGATCGGGATGCTAGCCAGCGCCGGATCCTCCAGCTTCCGAATGGTCTTTGTCGCGAGATAGCCGTCCATCACCGGCATCTGTATATCCATCAGGATCAGATCATAGTATCCCGGCGACGAATTCTTCACCTTTTCCACCGCGATACTGCCATCCGTAGCTGTGTCGATCAGAAATCCCCCTTCTTTTAACACCTCTACTTCGATCTCCATATTGATTTCATTGTCGTCGACGATCAGGATCCGTCGGCCTTCCATATTATGTGGACTCTCTACTTCCTCCCAGTTCTCCAGCTCAAACATCTTCTGTTTTTCAGGCACATGAAAAATGAACGTGACAGTAAAAGTACTGCCCTTCCCGACCTCTGACACAACTTCGATCGTACCTCCCATCATATCCACGAGGTTTTTCGCGATCGGAAGCCCGAGTCCCGTTCCATGCACGCCGCTCAACGTCGTGTTCTTTTCCCGTTCAAACGGCGTAAAAAGCTGCCCTAAAAATTCATCACTGATACCGATACCTTTATCTTCCACGATGAACTGGTAAACGGCCTGGTGATCGTGCAGTTCTTTCCGCTCATGGACCGTCAGCGCGATTTCCGCCTCCTTGCCGCTGTATTTCACAGCATTGTCAACCAGAGAGAACAGGATCGTGATCAGTTTCTGTCGATCCGCCATAACGACCCGGTGCCATACGCCGGAAACATCCAAAGAAAAATCAATATGCTTTGATTTTGCTTTCGAAAGTACTGCCGTCTGTATATTTTGGACGATCTGGATCAGGTCGCACTCCTCTTCCCTTATATTGACATTGCCGGATTCTATTTTTGATATTTCCAGCACGTCGTTGAGCAACTGCATCAACTGGTCACTGGCATCGGAAATCCGGTCCAAATACTCCGAAACCTTTTCCCCGTCTCCCAGATGTTTCCTGATCAGCGAAGTAAACCCGATGATCGCATTCATCGGTGTCCGAATATCATGGGACATATTGGACAAAAATAAATTCTTCGCCTGGTTCGCCGCGTTCGCTTCATCCAGAGCGGATGCCAGCATCTTTTTCTGTTTGATCTCCTGAATGATCTCCTCATCGACATTACGATACCCTAAGATCACCTGGGAAACCCGTCCGTCTTTTCCGGGGTTTACCATACGAAGCTGGATATATCCGGTCTTTCCATCCCGGTAAACACGGTAATTTACATGATAAGTCTTATGATCGCGCAAAACGCTGCGTATGTAGCCAGGATCCGTTACGCCTGTTACAATGTCCCTGTCTTCGGGAAGTACCCAGTTTTCTATATAATCCTTATCAAATCCGATAAAGTCACAAACCGGCCGGTCTTTGGGGAACTGCTTGCGGAACCTCTCGCTGACGCGGTATGCTTTGATCCGGTTTGTGTCCAGATTGACATAGAAGATCGATTCGTAATCAACACTCAGTCCCTCGATCATCTCATAGCGCCGCAGATGCTCCTGATTGATCACTTCTAGTTCCTCGTAATAACCCTGCATCTGTTCCTGGATCAGCCGTTCACTTTCCATCCTCTGTTTTCGTTTTTCTGTCGCGTCCCCGATAAATACATAGAAAAAATCTCCGATTTCTTCATTGTGGATAAAATGCCCATAGTCTTCTACCCAGCGCAATTGTCCATCTTTTCGTACAATCTGGTATTCCACATAATCCAGGTCGTACTGGCTTTCCTTGATCTGTTTGGCAATACTTTTCTCCACTTTTTCGAGATCATCGGGATGTACGATCCCTCGAAAAGAGTTCCCTGTCAATTGCCGGAACTCTTCCCTCGTATCGCAGCCAAAAATACGTATGACAGCTTCATTGGCATACACGATCTCCTCATTTCCGTCCGCGTGATAGATAAAAAAACCACCGGGCATTGCGTTTGCAAAATCCCGGAACAAAAAAGCCATTTTCCTGCGGCACAATTCTTCAAAAGATTCCTC
>CAJTTQ010000137.1 GCA_910579145.1 uncultured Eubacterium sp. | reverse complement strand
TTCCAAATATTTAATAATTATTTCTTTTATTGCAACTATAACAGCTGTTAAAGTTCCACCACTAATTAATAATGTTATGAGAGAATTGATGTCATTGTGCAAAACCTTTTTGTTTCTAACAAATAAATTATTTGATTTATCTATAGCATCTTGTTTTAGCATTGATTCATCTAAACATTGCATAAAACATTTTTTTCATTATCTGTGTTAAAAATAAACGTAATCTTTTCCCTCAACATATATTTTATTTCTCTCTTTCCTTGATAAAAATATTTTAATACATATTTATATAGAGATTTCTTTATGACTGTCGCAAGCCTCAATACATTGCGGTGATCATAGCAAATACTCAGCCGAAATACTGTTACATTAAACTTTCATACAAAATCTGGACCTTTACGTTCACCATTCGAAAACCTTAACTCCCATCCATCGTAATACTGCGTTCGCAGCATTCCACAAACCCATAACTCTCTAAATTCTTCACATACTGGACCAGCCGCTCAAAAAGGGGTTCCGCCTTCTCTCCAAATTCATCCCGAACGAGCATCGCAATGTCATACACCGTCCGCTCTCCATCCATCAGCGGCCAGATAAAATTTCCCATCTCGTCCAAATGGATCTGCGAAACGCGCGGGCGGTGGAAGAACTTTTGGGCGATCCAGTGAAAGACACCTTTGTTTTCCACCAAAATGATCACTTCCCCTTTATCGCCCATACGATACCGGCACGACTCACTGTAAACCGGAACCACATCAAGGTAATTTCCCGATACTTCCATGATTCATTCCAACCTCCCGTACGTAAAACAATCTGCATCGTCCATTTATGATCTTACGCCGATTTCTTTTTAATAAGAGCAAATTTGAGAACACACAGCACCATGACGACAAGAAGCACCACAGCTCCTGCTAATCCCAGATTCAATGAACCCGATAAATCAAGCGCGTCGGACACACCGACCACCGCCAAAATAGCCAGTAAAATACCAACGAGCCCCTCCCCGGCGATCAGACCGGAACAGAACAAGATCCCGCCGCTCGCCTCATTCTTTTTCTCTTTTTCCGAAGATCTCTTATCCACAAACCAGCGGACCACACCGCCGACCATGATCGTTGCCGACAGTTCCAGCGGCAGATACAGTCCGATGGCTACCGGAAGGATAGGAATACCAAGGATTTCAATGGCGATGCCGATAAACACGCCGATAAACACGAGCGACCACGGAAGATTTCCGTTCATCACACCTTCAGTTATCATTTTCATAAGCGTAGCCTGCGGCGCCGATAACGCCTCACTGCCAAACTCCCAGGCACGGTTTAAAAGGAGCAGGACGCCGCCGATCGTAAAGGCCGAAACAACCGAACCGATCAGTTCACCGATCTGCTGTTTCTTCGGCGTGGCGCCGAGAATATACCCGGTCTTTAAATCCTGTGACGTATCACCGGCCATTGCGGCTATGATACAGATGACAGAACCAATGGCAATCGCTCCGACCATACCACTCATCCCTGTGTCACCCGACATCTTGATCACCAGTGTGGAAAACAAAAGGGTAGCGATCGCCATACCCGATACCGGGTTATTGCTGCTTCCTACCAGGCCGACCATACGGGAAGAAACCGTGGCAAAGAAGAAACCGAACACGACGACAAGCACTGCGCCGAGAGGCGATACCGGAATCGCCGGAAGAAGCCAGATCGCGACAACTAAAATGACGATCCCGCCGATGACAGCGCGCATATCAATATCCTGTTCCGTACGCAGGTTCCCCCCATTTGTCCTCTCCTTCATCCCCTTCACCGCGTCACGAAATGTAGCGGCGATGAGCGGAAGGGATTTGATCAGGCTGATGATACCGCCTGCTGCCACGGCGCCGGCACCGATATACCGGATGTAGCTTCCCCAGATTGCGGAAGCCCCGTTTTCGGCGTACATCTTTGCTATCGTATCCGTGCCCGGATACAACACAGTGGATCCGCCAAACGTCACGATCGCAGGAATGATCACAAACCAGCCGAGAACCGCGCCGGCAAACATATAGGAGGCTATTTTAATGCCGCAGATATAACCGACGCCGATCAACGCCGGATAAACCTGAGCGGAAAATTCTGTTTTCAACGCGCGGATCGGAGCAGCAATGGCTGTCGGGACCACCTTGATCCCATCGACAATAAATTTAAAAACAGCCGCCAGTCCCATGCCCCAGAATACCGTTTTCGCACTGGACCCGCCTTCCTCTCCCGCCAAAAGCACTTCGGCGCATGCCGTTCCCTCTGGATAGGGCAGGATGCCATGCTCCTTCACGATCAAGGCGTTACGCAGAGGCACCATAAATAAGACGCCGAGCAGGCCGCCGCACAGGGCGATCAGAGAAATCGTCAGAAGACTAGGCGCTTCTGTCTTTC
>CAJTTQ010000136.1 GCA_910579145.1 uncultured Eubacterium sp. | reverse complement strand
TCCCCGTTTTTCCCTTTTCTACCGCTAACACTTTTGATGAAAGAGTAACTTTCGTAACAGGGATACAAACCTTTACGGTACATTGCACCGTCTTTCCATTTATCGTTGTGCCGGTTACTGTTGTCGTCCCCCCTTTTCCCGCTTTTACGACACCGTTGGATATACCTGCCACCCCGGAGTTTTTGCTGTCCCATTTGATGGATTTATTTGCGAAATCCGGTTCAATCGACTGGTTTAATTTTATGGTCTGATCAGGATACAACGATATCTTATGATACGAAATCGTGAATTTTGTCGGGAAAATATCTACATCTTTTTTGGGAAGAAACTGGTTTTTTCTCAGACAGTAATAATCCCCGCACTCTCCGGTCACGGTGATCGTCCTGCCCTTCTGTGCTTTGGATGACACCCTGACATCTTTCCCCGCCCCTGTCCTTATTACGCTGTCTCTTTTCACCCTGCCGCTATAGGTAACGGCTTTTCCCTTATTGTCATGAAACTGCTTATAAACGCTGAAGAATACGGTTGTTTTAATACCATTTTTCATACTGATTTCTTCTCCGGCACTTGTGATGGTTACTGTTCCCGTTCCCTCTGATTCGCCCCTGATCTCGTTAGAACCATCTGCGCTTCCGTCTGCACCGTGGGCTAAACTTATACTTTTTCCTGATTTTTTCCACGTTCCGCCTTTATGATAATGATCATCGGCATCATAAGTACCTGTCTTTGCCTTTTCTCCGGTTTTTAATGTAAAATAATATTGATGAACGGGTCTGTCATTATTTTCTTTACTGGAGATAAAGCCGTACCGGTCTCCGTATTTTACATACTGTGCCACTGTCCCCTCACTGGCTGTTTTGTCATTTACGCGCGCCAGTACGACCAGGGACTCCCCTTTCGCAACAGGCGTCCCTTCTGTCTCGTCGCATTTCCCCCACTTCCGTAGCTCCACGGCGCCAATTTGAACCCGCCGTGGACGGCGTATTTTGGCGAACTACTGTGTTTTTCGTCCTTGTCTTGCGTCAGCAAGACTGCGTCCTCCAGCCTTGTATTTCGCCAAAATCCACCATCCACGGTCGGAGATTTCTAAACTGTTATTTTGCGAATGCGAAGGCAGTTGAATGAGTCGTAGCGGTGGCTACGGCGATTGAAACTAACGAACGCATTCACAAAATAGCAGTTATAGAAACGGGTTCAAATTGGCGCCGTTGAGCTAGGACAACATTGTTTTTATCTACCCTTGAAGTTTTAGGCTGTGGATATTTATACCATACCGAAACGTAACACGTGACTATTCCCCCATCTGATTTTTGTAGCTGAATCACACAAATGCCGGAACTGTGCGCTTTGATCCTGCCATTTTCAAACGTGGCAACTGCCGGATCATAATTGTCAGAAGAGCGGTTGACCGGAACCGCTCCGGGTGAAACCTCCGTTATACTCTCTTCTCCTATTTCATTTTCCAGGTTAATATACCGTACAGAATCCGCTGCTTTTGCAATCAAGGTATTCCCCAGAGCGAAACAGCTGCAAAGAATTATAAAAGTCAAATACCCCGCTGCAGAGCAACGGGGCATGACCTAGTTTCTCTGTAGCAAGTTCGCCCCAGAGGGGCGGGGTATTTGACTCTCGCGGGCGCGCTCGGATGATGCAAGCTTGCTTGCATCATCCTCACTTTGCCTTCGCGGAAATAAAAGTTACCATAATTTTGTTCAGATTTTTCATATGTTCTTGCTCCTTTTCTTCCCGCTTATCATCATTTACCATTCATATATGAATGATATCTAATCTTACTGTAGCATACGAAAAGTTGAAATGCAAGAACAATGCGACGAACGGTCATTATTGGCGACGAACGGTAAAAAAGCGTCGAAATAACCCGACGCTTTCTAAAGAACAGGAGGCGTTACCTCCTTTGTCGGTATGTTTATACTATGTCACACAAAAAATGCAATGTAATATGCAGCTCAAAAATAATTCTGGATTTTTTGCGATACATGAATAATGTATTGCAATTAGCTATACAATATGCTACAATAAGTGGCAGAAAGGAAGGTGCGTATTATGGCAACAAAAAGTGCAAATGTAACGGCTCGTGTGCAGCCTGAGATTAAACGGCAGGCGGAGGCGGTTTTGGATAAAATAGGATTACCTGTTTCCGTTTTGATTGATACCTTATACAGACAAATTATCATGACAGGCGGCGTTCCGTATTCATTAACAATTCCGAGTCTACCTACAAGAGATTGTATGACAGATGCGCAGTTTAATGTAATGATGGAAAAAGGATATCATCAAGCAAAGACAGGCGAAGGACTTTCTGTTGACGAAGCCTTTACTAAAATTAGTGAGGGCATTTAATATGCGGTACGAAGTTAAGCTGACCGCACAGGCAATCGAGCAAATAGAAGAAATCGTGCAGTATATTTCCAAAGTACTGTTAGCGCCGGAAACCGCACGAAAATGGGCGGATGCTCTGCAATATGAAATAGCAAAGCTGGACTCTATGCCATCACGCTACCCTCTTACAGAGGAAGAACCGTGGCACACAAAAGGAATCCACAAAATGCCCTTCAAGAATTTTCTCGTTTATTATCTGATTAACGAGGGCAGGAAATCAGTGTGGATTACAGCAGTGATTTATGGTCAGAGAGATCAGATTACGGCTCTGGTGGATATGTCGCTTAGCGATAAGGAATAGACATCATAACGAGTTGGCAAACTTTACGAAAAATCCACCGTATTTATAGTATTCGCTCTTGTTGGGGTGTTCAATTTACGGAGAAAATAGTAATGTTTTTC
>CAJTTQ010000135.1 GCA_910579145.1 uncultured Eubacterium sp. | reverse complement strand
CTTACAACGGAGCAGATCATTGAACTCCAGAGAGTTCTGAACCGTCAGATTTAGGAGGGCGGCAATTTTATTCTCAAATAACTCTCTTGGACAAACTCCAGTTTTTCAAAAAGATATTTACAAAAGACGCCGCATGTGCTATACTAGATATATTAGGAGGATTTTTACATATGGATCAGAAAACGACTTATCACGAAGAAAACACGCGCTCAAACACATTAAAACTGCGTGAAGTTCTCGCCACGATGCCTGGCTTTGCCAAAGATTATTTTCGCGCCATTGAGCCAAATACCTCTGCGAAGACGAGGATTTCGTACGTATATGATGTGCGGATCTTTTTCCGTTATTTGATCACGGCAAACCCTTTGTTCAAAGAAAAGGAAATCACCGATATCCGACTGGATGATCTCGAACGGCTGCAGCCGGTGGACATTGAAGAATATTTAGAATACCTGAAACTATACACCGACGCGGACGGAAAACTGCACACCAATACCGAACAGGGACTTCATCGGAAACTTGCCGCACTGCGGAGTTTTTTCGCATATTATTACAAACGTGAAAGGATCCGAAATAATCCGACACTGATCGTGGACATGCCCAAATTACATAAAAAAGAGATTACCCGTCTGGATTACGACGAAGTTGCCGAGTTACTCGATTACGTCGAACATGGCGGCGAACAGATGTCCGGGATGAAGAAGGTGTATTTTGAAAAAAACAAGGAGCGGAATCTGGCTCTCTTTACTCTTCTGCTCGGAACCGGGATCCGTGTTTCCGAATGTGTCGGCTTGGATATAGAGGATATTGATTTTAAGAATAACCGCATCAAGATCATACGAAAAGGCGGCAAAGAAGATTTCGTATATTTTGGCGACGAAGTCGCTGAGGCACTGTCTGGCTATATGCAGGTCCGAAATGGCATTGTGACAAAAGATGGACATGAACACGCACTCTTCCTCTCTGCCCAGCGCCGGAGGATCTGTGTGCAGTCCGTGGAAAATCTCGTGACCGACTGTGCAAAACAGGTGACGACGATCAAACATATCACGCCGCACAAGCTCCGCAGCACATACGGAACTTCGCTTTACCAGGAAACAGGCGATATTTACCTGGTCGCCGAGGTGCTCGGACACAATGATGTGAACACGACGAGAAAACATTACGCCGCTCTCGGTGAAGACCGGAAAAGGCGCGCGGCCTCGGCTGTCCGGTTACGGAATGAATAGCCGTTTCTCTTTAGAAATTGGGGATTTCTGCCGATATATTATATTAGGGTAATATGTTTTAGGGAATAGCAGGCGGACAGTATAAAAACATCATAGTTGCCGCATTTGCGGCGGAATGAGAGGAAAAATGGTTAAACGCTTTTATGTACGTACCAGTTCCCTTCGCGAAGGAATGAAAATCGATCAGGTGATCAAAGACCGGCTCGACCGGACGCTGATTGCCCGTGGCACACGATTGGACGAGTATCTCATAGACGGATTGAAAAAACGAGGTGTTACGGGGGTTTACATTTGCGAGGGCGAAGAGGATCCTGAACCTGAAAAGAAAGAGAAACCAATCTCACCATCGGTGAAGAAAACGATAGAAAAATACCGCACGAAGGACGCTGCGAAAGTAAAGCTCACGGAAAGTGTAAAAAAACGCGTGTCAGAAGGGATCCAGTATCTTTATAACAATTCGGATTCCCAGCAGTTTACTGACACGTCAACGAAGATTACAAACGATCTGATGAAGGCGATCAATGATAACGACGCTCTTGCCGTGGACATCAGCGCTCTGAAAACAAGTGATGAATATACGTTTAAACACAGTGTGGATGTAGCTACTTTATCGATGATCATTGCCAGGAACCAGGGGCTTCCGCAGGAGGATGTTTATAAGATCGGGATTGCCGGACTCCTCCACGATATGGGGAAATCAAAAATCCCTCTGGAAATTTTAAATAAACCGGGCAAGCTTGACGATGAGGAATTTGCCGTTATGAAGCAGCATTCGGTTCTCGGCTACGATATATTAAAAACGAAAAAGGAATTTTCCGGCATGATCTCACTTGCCGTTCTTCAGCATCACGAAAAAATGAACGGGAGGGGATACCCATTTGGTTTTACCGCGGATAAAATCTGTCCTTACGCGAAAATACTTTCCGTCACAGATGTGTATGACGCACTCGTGACGGAGCGGCCGTACAAAAAATCATTTTCCCAGCGCACCGCAGTGGAAATGATCATGTCCATGACAGAAGAACTCGATCTGAAAGCGATGAAGACATTTCTTTCCAGCGTCATACTCTATCCGGTTGACACCACTGTCCAACTCAGTAACGGGGAGGAAGCGCGCGTTGTTAAAAACAATAAAAATTCGGTTCTGCGACCGGTCGTTGTCGGGTTGGAATCCGGAAAAGTATATGATCTGACCGGTGATATCGAATGCGCAAATGTTATTATTTTGTAAAATAAAGACTAAATTCAGGAAGCCACTTTACACCGCCTGTAAAGTGGCTTCCTGATGGGGTTCTATGGGGAAGTTGAGAAAAATAGTCCTATCAGGGTTTTACTTTGATCGACAATCCCTCATAAATTCCAGCTTTCACAACTTCTTCGAACGAATACTGTTCCATAACCTCCTTCTCAAACCGATATACCGTTATCACTTCTTTTGCCGGATCGACGATCCAATACTCCCTCACACCTGCCGTACGATACTTAAAAAGCTTCGAAAAATAGTCCATTTGCTTACTTTTCATTTATTATAACAAGAACCACATTCATTCAGCAACACTAATTTTTAGAAAAAC
>CAJTTQ010000134.1:379-3066 GCA_910579145.1 uncultured Eubacterium sp. | reverse complement strand
GGCTCTTCGCATACGGAAGAACCAGCAGAACATACATGGGAACACTGCAGAGCTGGAACGGAAAATATCTCCAGTCATAGGAGCCATGATTCAGAAAAAAAGTCAGGCAGGCCTGCTTCCAGATCTCGGAAAAAAGCATCAGCATACCGCAGATCCGGAAAAAGGTTTGAACGCGGTACGGAAAAGAAGGGGACATTCTGAAATTTCTGATCATAATAAAAATCTCCTTTTCTCATAAAAGTATCTGGTTGATAAGATCCAATAAAATTGGGGGGCAATAGTATAGTGTTTACAGATATATTTTACAAATTCATGAAAAAAACGGCTGTCTGTAATAAAGAATATCAGTGCCTTTAGCATCCTGCAAGCAGAAGAACCAAAATTTTCTATATTTTAAGGTGTTTTTTGCATGAAATTGTAGAAAAAATATCGAATTAATTGTATAATAGAAAACAGTTACTATTTATCTATGAAAGAGAGGGTTCACTATGAAGCAAAATAATATGGTAGCAATGATTTTAGCCGGCGGCCGAGGGTCGCGGCTGCACGATCTGACCAATAAAGTTGCCAAGCCTGCCGTTTCATACGGCGGAAAATACCGTATCGTGGATTTTCCGCTGAGCAATTGCGCAAACAGCGGGATTGACGTTGTCGGAGTATTGACCCAGTATGAGTCGGTATTGCTGAATAGCTACGTGTCCATGGGCCGCCGCTGGGGGTTGGACGCGAAGGGCAGCGGGGTTTATGTTCTGCCGCCGCGTGAGAAGGCTGACGCGAATCTGGACGTATACCGCGGAACTGCGGATGCGATCTCACAGAATATTGATTTTATAGATACATATAATCCGGAATATCTTCTTGTACTTTCCGGAGACCATATCTACAAGATGAATTATTCCAAGATGCTGGATTACCATAAGGAAAACAAGGCGGATGCCACCATCGCCGTGATCGAAGTTCCCATGCGCGAAGCAAGCCGGTTCGGTATCATGAACGCCAATGAAGACGGCGTGATCTACGAATTTGAGGAGAAGCCGGAGAAGCCGAAGAGCAATCTTGCTTCCATGGGTATCTATATCTTTGACTGGAAGCAGCTCCGCAAGCTGCTGGTTGCGGATATGAAGAACCCGGATTCGAACCACGATTTCGGCAAGGATATCATCCCCACGCTTTTGAACGACGGCAAGAGACTGCTTGCGTACAAGTTCAAGGGCTATTGGAAGGATGTAGGAACCATTGATTCCCTTTGGGAAGCCAATATGGATCTTCTGGATAAAAAGAATGAACTCGACTTAAGTGACCCTACCTGGAAAATTTATACAGAAGATGTTACAACCCTGCCTCATTATGTAGGAGCAGAAGCGGACATCAAGCGCGCCTTTATCACACAGGGCTGTGTGATCGAGGGTGAAGTGAAGAATTCCGTATTGTTTACCGGCGCGAAAGTAGGCGCCGGAGCAAAGATCATCGACAGCGTACTCATGCCGGGCGTATCAGTGGAAGAAGGCGCAGTGGTTACCCGCGCCCTGGTTGCGGACGGAGTGAAGATTGGAAAAGAGGCTGTCGTGGGAAGCGCGGACAGCGAACATATCGAGCTGGTTGCGAAGCGTGTAAAGGGGGTTGAATAATATGGCTAAAGCATTTGGTATTGTGAATACATCCGGTAATCATATATGGGTTGAGGGGCTTGAGAGCCACCGTACGATCGGGGCGTTCTCTTTCCTGGGAAGATATCGTGTGATTGATTTCCCGATTTCCAATTTCAGTAACAGCGATATTGAGCAGATCAAGGTTTTTGTCAGGAGAAAACCGCGCTCTCTGATCGACCATCTTGGAACAGGACGTCATTACAGCATTAATTCCAAGCGGGGCAAGCTGCAGGTATTGTTTTCACAGAACAGTTCTGAGAATGACATCTACAATACGGATATTGCGGCATTTTATGAGAACATTGACTGCATTGAGAGGATGCATGAGCAGTATGTGATCATCACACCGAACTTCATGGTGTTTACACAGAATTTCGATACACTGCTCCAGACACATATTGAATCCGAAGCAGACATTACGATGCTGTATCATTCCGTGGATAATGCGAAGGAGATGTATCTGAACTGCAGAAGGGCGTGCTGTCTATCGAGAAGAACCGGGGAACCGCAAAGAACAGGAACATTTCCATGGATACCTATGTGATGAAGAAGGACCTGTTTGTGGAGCTGGTGAAAAAGGCAAGAAAGCTCTCCTCCATGTTTACTCTGGCGCAGATCGTCAACAGGGAATGTGAAGAGCTGGACATCCGCGGAGTTGCGCATCGCGGATATTTTGCAACGATCACGGATTTCAAGAGTTATTATGACGCGAACCTGTCTCTGATTGACGGCAAGATGGCAGCAAGCCTCTTCGACGAGGACTGGCCGATCTATACACGTACCAATGATTCCAGCCCGACACAGTACTTTGAGGACAGTAGCGTGAAGTATTCGGTTGTCTCCAACGGATGCCTGATCGAAGGAACCGTGGAAAATTCCGTGATCGGACGCGGATGCGTGATCAAGAAGGGGGCGGTTGTGAAAAACAGCGTGATCCTTCCGGGAGCGTTGATCGGAGAAAATGCCCACATCGAGAACCAGGTTGTGGATAAGCGTGCCAAGATCATACATGCAAAAGAAGTAATCGCGCCGCCTGAG
>CAJTTQ010000134.1:0-279 GCA_910579145.1 uncultured Eubacterium sp. | reverse complement strand
TAGAACGTGAGGCGCTTATCTGGATAGCTGCATAAGCGGCAGTATCATGATAAGGTACATAAGGGAATGTCTAATGCTTCGGCGCGGACATTCCCTTTTTATACGGAAAAACCAGTGAACCAATAAGCTTATGCTCAGATAAAACTTCTTATCAATACACCAGAAGACATAGAAAATCTGTCAAAGAGACAGTTTTGCAGAAAACAATAAAAAACAATTTACACGTTGATAAAAAAATTATATAATGGGCTGGATATATAAAAATGAATCAGGAAAGGG
>CAJTTQ010000133.1 GCA_910579145.1 uncultured Eubacterium sp. | reverse complement strand
CCCAGAGAAGCGTAAATGAAAAGTGTTGACATTTTCATTACAATGTGATATAATTGTAATGAAAGGAAGTGATACTATGTCACAAGCAAACATAAATTTCAGAATGGATTCCGATTTGAAGCGCGAAATGGAAGAAACATGCAAGGAGCTAGGTCTTAATATGACGACCGCATTTACTATCTTTGCAAAAAAGATGAGCCGTGAGAAAAGAATTCCTTTTGAAGTCTCTGTTGACCCGTTCTACTCGGAAAATAACCAGAAGCATTTAATCAAAGCGTTTGAAGCACTTGATAATGGCGAGGGACAGGTACACGAAATAATAGAGGTTGACGAAGATGATTAAGGTTTGGTATGATCAAGCATGGGAAGATTATTTGTACTGGATCACACAAGACAAAAAGACTATCAAGAAGATTAACAATCTGCTGAAAGCCATTGACCGAGGTGATGAAGCTAGGATAGGAAAGGCAGAAATCTTAAAACACAAGGATGGGTTTTGGTGCTCAATGAGAATTGACGGAGAAAATAGGTTAGTTTATAGAGTTAAAGATAATAAAATAGAAATTGCACAGTGCAAAGGTCATTATGAAAAATAGGCACAAAAAAAGCCCCCGAAAAATCGGGGGTTTTTCTTTGTCCGCTTTGTAAATTTCCACATTTTTCCAATAGGGCGTAAAGGCGCTAGGATAAACGGCTCACAGAGGGTAGCTGTGTAATTAGCACCCCCGTATTACCCCCGTATTACTAAGGGGGGTGCTCCCCTGCTCTGCCGCCCCGTATGGGAGGGGCGCGCGGCTGGCTCCGCCCTCCGCCGCGCGCCTATTTTCCGTGTGCTCGGGGCGGCACTGCTGCCGCAGATAAATTCTTTCCGGAGGGCACAGACCGCAGGATAATGCTTTCAAATTCTGCCACTGGCAGAATTTGAAGTATTATAGCCTACTAATTTATAGGCGCTAGCCATCTGTCGATGGCAGCCGAACCCCTTGTTGCTTCCTGCATTGCTTTCGCAACGCAGAGCAACAAGACCCTTTTCTCAAGGGTCGTTCGCACAAGACACCAATACGCACCATATATTTTACAGTACTCTATCTCCTATAACCTCACTACAACATTTTGGCGAACGTTTTCGGCACTGATAAGGGGGAAGGTTTAATGCTTGCCGCTGTCCTCTGCCGTCTCGGTGAGCGTGCCGAGTTCGTCTATGTGATCGCTGATGTACTGCTCCACCGACTGTACGAAAAGCTGATTGACAGACACGCCCAGACGGGCGGCAAGCGCTTTGTAGCGGTCGCGTTCGCCTTTAGGTACTCTAATAGCGATATGGTCATAATGCTTTGAAATGTAGCGGTCAACCGCTTGTTGTTGCTTTTTAGATACTGCCATTATTATATCACCTCACTTTAATTATAGCACAAATGCATATTGCGCGCAATAGTGATTTTGCACAATTATACCACTATTGCGCGCAATATATTTGTATACAAAATCAATAGACATTTGCGCGCAATAGTGGTATAATAGTATTAGAGAAAGGGAATAAGCCCACTCTAGGAAATTGAAAGTTAATTTTCAAAATGCGAAAGGACGGTACTATGAAAAGATTAAATGCAGAATGGATAAACTATATGAAAGCATACAGGCTTTATGACACTAAAAATCCGCAACAAACCATGGCATATGAAGACAGTTTAGAAACTGCCGAGCTAAATGCTTTAAAAAACGGCTACGACGAAATAGTAGAATGTGAAGCAGATACAATGCACATTGAGAATTATTGATGAAAGGAAGGACGAAACGGAATGGAAACAGTATTGACAATAATAGAACAGAAAATAAAAGAATTAGGAACAGCACCCGAGTACGGGACATTTTCAAGAGACTATATTCAAGGACAGGCGGCAGGAATGGTAACAGCATTACACCTAACTAAATTGATAACAGATGATGGATACCGAGAACTAAGCAAACGAATTTATGAATATTGAATAGCCCCTAGGGGTCGGGCTAAGACCCCTACCAACCCGAAAGGGCAAAAAAATAAGCTCCAGAGCGGAGCGGAAAGGCGGTCAGAATATGGCAAGAGTACGGAAGATTACGACAATGGCAGAGCTTCAAGCGGCATTACAGGCGGCGTTTAACGCTATCAACCGCGATTTTTACGGCGGTGAGCTAGAAAAGGTCATCATCACGGTGAAAGAGGACAAGAAGAAAGGCGCTTTCGGCTGGATTGAGGTAGCCAAGAACTGGAAACAGAACGGGAAAGACCGTCACGAAATCAACATCAGCGCGGACTATATCGGCGAACGCTCGGTTGAAGAAACGATCGTCACCTTAATGCACGCGATGGTACATCTCTACAATATACAACACGAGATAAAGGACACGACCAGGGCGGGCATATATCACAACAAGAATTTTAAACGCACCGCAGAAGCTCACGGACTGGACGTTGAACAGCTAAGCGGTATAGGCTGGAGCAGAACGACAGCAACACCGCAGACCTCGAAATGGATCGCCGACAATATCCCGATAAGGTCTTTTGGAATTTACAAGCGAGTAGCGGACAGCACAGGCGGCGGCAAGGCTAAGACCAAGCAATCAATGGTGAAAAAGGTCTGCCCCTGTTGCGGAAACATAGCACGGGTAACATCAGAGTACAAGCTCATATGCGGCGAGTGTATGAAAGAAATGGAAATTGAAAGTTAACTTTCAAAAATCGGGGATAAAACCCCGATTTTTTATTGACATTTTCTAGAAAGCGTGATATAATGAAATAAACAAAATGCTCCATCTATGTTTGTAAAAAATATACTAAAATCCGAGTGATTAATCTTTTATTTTACGCAATCAATAGCATGGAGATAGAAGGGGGTTATCTGCCATGAACCAAAAATACTATGATGCTGCACCGCAGTCCATTAGGGATTTCATTATTTACGAGCAGATTGTCAAAGGACGCTCCGAGCTTACCGTCAGAAATTATTATAACGATCTGAGAACATTTTTCAGGTTCTATAAAATGAGAAACGGACGCGCTTCCAACACGACCGAGGATTTTTCGAGCATTGATATTTCCGACATCACTGATGAAGATATCAGATCGGTAGATTTACAGACTGCACAGGAATTTCTCGTTTATATGAAAACCGAAAAAAACAA
>CAJTTQ010000132.1 GCA_910579145.1 uncultured Eubacterium sp. | reverse complement strand
AACAGTTTCTGCTAAGTGGATGTCCCCTCTGGTCGTTTGGTACGACAGTTTTCCGGTATTGTTTCTGACCAGGGCAATAGTGGAAGAATATCTTCTTTTGTCGGAAATGGGGCCAAATCTTTCATCTTTTCCAATATGTAGGTCAGATAATTATAGGGCTTGAGTCCGTTCAGGATCGCCGTTTCCGTTATGCTGTATACGGTTGCGCTGGCCTCCGCTCCTTTGATACTCTTGGAAAACAGCCAGTTGCGGCGTCCTACCGCAAAGTTCTTAATGGCTCTCTCAGCGACCGTATTGTCGATACTCAAATGTCCGTCATCCAAGTATCTTCTTAAGTATTGTTCCTGGTTTATCGTGTACAATACCGCTTCCCCTATTTTCGATGATCTGTCTGCTGCATCCTCCAGGGAATGCAGCCACTCAAAGAAGGCATCTAAAAGCGGTTTTGACTGCTTCTGACGCTCGGTATATTTTTCCTCCGGCGATTTGCCGCGGAGCATTTCTTCTATCTTATAGAGCATGCCGATCCGCTCCATTGCCTGATATGCAGTTGTTTCTTTCAGCCGCTCTTTGGTGAAATCCTTTTTCAATGTTGTAAGGGCTTCATCAAAGCGCCGCCTTGCATGGGCCATACACCCTGTCACGGTGATCTTCTCCGGGAGACTATGGTACGCCTGGTATCCATCACAGGTAAGATAACCCTCAAATGTATCTCCCAGAAACTCCACCGGGTGGTAGCCGCCCCGGGTTCTCTCATACTGGAAGAGTACCATTCTCGGAGATCCACTGTTCTCATCCGTAAGATACACCCACATCCAGTTCTGTGTCGTACCTTTCTGCTCCGGTTCGTCTATGACCTGGATCCGCGTCTCGTCGCCATGGACATACCTACTGCAAAGGAATTCCTCCTTCATCAGGTCATAGACCGGCTGGAGATACCGCCCGGCACACAGGATGATCCAGTTTGCCATCGTTTTGGTTGACAGATTCAGATCATACCGCGCGAATTCCCGCTCCTGGCGTGCAAGCGGCATCCCATTTACATATTTGGCGTTCATGATACCCGCAACCAGGGACGGTGTGGCGACACTCCCTTTCATAAGTGCCTGGGCCTTCTCTGGCCGCCGCATTTTTCCGCATTTTGGACAGCCGTAAATATATGTGACCTCTTCTACGACTTCGAAACGGGCCGGAATAAATTTCAGATATTTTACTTTCTCTGTCGTCACTACCTTGTATTTCGTCCCGCATTCCGGGCAGAAGCGTTCTTCCCCTTCCAGTTTATGTTCGATCACCTCTGTCGTTTCAAAAGAAGAAAGATCTTCTTCCTTTTTTCCGGCAGGTTTTTTGCGCTTGTAAGAGTTCGGATGGATCTCTTCCATTTCCGGTTCCGCTGCATTCGGATCCGCTTCCTGCTCGGCCTCATTGAACAGGTTCATCTGCGTATATCCGTCCGCATATTTTTCACTGGAAGCACCAAACCGTTTCCGCCGGGCAAGCGTCAGCCGGTCAGAAAGCAGCGCATTCATGAACTCCAGCTCCTTCATTTTTTCCGTCAGGAGCCGGATCTTGGTTTCCTGCTTTTGCCGATGTGCCTGCATGGTTGTAAGCAGTGTGATCATATTTTCTTTGGTCATTTCCTGTAATTGTTTCTCGGAAAAAAGCGGTTCCATAGTCCGGTGCTCCTGTCTGTTTTAAGCTGAGAAAAGTATACCATAAAACCGCACTGTTTTCGAGGGAAAACACTTCAGAAAAACAGAGGAAAAATCGCTGAAAACCCAGTGATTTTCAGCTTTTTGCGAATTGACAGACTCCGTTTTTGGCTAGATGACAATCTTGGGATGATGCTCCTTAAAAGCTCCCTTGGGCTCCAGGGATAATCCGTCACACAGCCAGTGTATTTCTTTTAACGTAACTTTTTTTAGCTCATCCGGCGTATCCGGCCAGTGAAAGGAATGACGGTCCAGCCGCTTCATTAAGATCCAAAATCCTGACCCGTCCCATTGGAGGATTTTGATTGATGTGCGTCTGCGATTACAGAAGGCGAACATACAACGGGAATACGGATCCAGATGGAATTTTAGTTTTATGATAGCAGCCAGTCCCTGGTAGCTCTTTCGTAAGTCTGTGACACCACATGCAAGATACACGGTTGTTCCGCCGGCCAGATCAAGCATGAGCATTCAGCGTATGGATCAAAGAAGACATGAGCCCGACGGGGCACCCGGCACTGATCTCAATCCGGATACTTCCGGGAAGACAGATCGTTACAGGCACATCATTGGCTGATGAGTCAGATGATATTTCCTGTTCGGAAGGAAGCCTGGCAAAAACAGGTTCCTCTGGCTGTTCTGGTTTTGGCTGTCCTTTCGTTTGTTTTCTGATCCAATAACCAAAGGTTGATTGTGGGATCTGATGCTTCTGACACCATTCTTTTCGGGATAAACCGCTTTCGTGAAAGTCCTGGATACGTTTTGTCCAAAGTTCTGTCTTCGTAAGTTCATTTTCATCCATAGGCAATACCTCCATAATTTGAAGTGATTGTATCAGAAATACACATGAATTGACAGATACGGATTATTTCCTACTTACAATGGAAAAACAATTGTGATGGCAGACAGCTTTTCAAAAGGCGGAAGATTTCGGAAACCACATGGAAATATATTGATGACATCAGGGTGCATATGTTTGAAATGAGATATTTGCCTGCTGAGGTGAGGGAGCTTTTTGCAAGTGACATGCGGATAGTCGTGGATTTTCTTGCGGAAGGGAATGGCTACCGCTCTGACCGTAAAGTAAAGCATAAAGCGGCACTGATCAAGATGATCAGGGTGCTGTCAGGAGATAAGGTTAAAGACGGGGATGTGGAGAAATGGCTGGAAGAATGCCAGATGAAAGAGGAGGATGAGATTAAGGTGTGCGAATTATTTGACCAGTATGAGAGAAGAGGAAGGATTAAGGGAAAGGAAGAAGGAAAAATTGAAGGAAGGGCGGAAGGAGAAAATCGTTTGGCAGAATTGATGAAAAAGCTCATAGGAAGCGGAAGAAATGATGATTTAGAGAAGATAGCGTTTGACCAGGGCTATCGGGAAGAGATGTATGCAGCATATCATATATAATATTTAAAGCAAGCAATAAAAGAAATCTTAAAATAGAGTACGAG
>CAJTTQ010000131.1 GCA_910579145.1 uncultured Eubacterium sp. | reverse complement strand
ACGCGACCCAGAAAAAAGTTCTTCCCCATCTGAATAGTCTCCATTCTCTATAGACTTCGACAATATATCAATAAAATCCAAGTCAGCGTTATACAATATGGACATAACCATCAATAATGATACCTACAAGTATATACTATCAAATTGTTACCCTCCACTTGATAAACTAACCTATGTTCGTCCGTTATTCTTCTACTCCACTTTCCAGCCAAATCATATTTTAGCGGCTCTGGCTTACCAAGCCCATCAAATGGGTTCCTTTTTATATCCTTAATCAATTCATTAATTCTTTTGATAATCTTCCTATCCATTTTCTGCCAATAAGTATAATCATGCCAAGCATTTTCTGTGAAAGATACATTCATAACCTAATCCTCCACATCAAACTTCACAAGTCTTCCATCTTCGGCTTGCTTGATGGATTCTTTTAGCCACTCATAATTTGCCTTGCTTTCTCTTATATGAAAATTTTCCATTATATTATCATACTGCACCTGAGACATAAGCACAACATTCTCGTCATTTTTTCTTGTAATTACCGCAATATCAGAATCATATACAACTCGATCACAAACTTCCTCAAAATTATTCCTCACATTGGAAAAATTCGTTGCTATCATATAACCACACTCCTTTAAGTACAGTATATTTTATATCTATAACGTTGTCAACATTCTGTACGAGATTTCACATTGTTATCTATTCATTTTCAAGGAACGAATACAATCATCAACTCAACTCCTCAATGAAATTCTGAATTCTTTGAGTTGCCAGTTCATCTCTGGACATGAAACGAAGTTCGTCACCCGATATCCATTTGTAGGCAGAAGTTTCTCCATCCTGTAAAACGATACTATCTTTATCAACATCAGTATTGCACAAGTACTCTACATAAATTGTTTTGTGCCCATAATGCAGCACCTGACCGATTTCCGTCAGTTCATCTGACAAAATTCCTGTTTCTTCCTGTAACTCCCTGACCGCACAGTCAAAAGGGCCTTCACCCTGTAGCGCGGAACCTCCTGCGCTTGCTTCCCACATTCCGCCCAGGTGTTTTCTTTCGTCTCTCTGCATTAACAAATAGCTTCCATCCTGGTGCCTGACAATAATTTCACTAACAAGATGATAATACCCCTCATTGATTGGTTCTCCACGAACTAATGACACGCCATCAATTTTATTCCCTTTTTCGTCGTACGCATCCCAGATTTCCATGCTTACCTCCTACTTATCCATAAAATTACGAAAAAACTCCAAAAAACCATCTTCTACTGCTACCTGATCTAACGCTTCTTCTGGCAGATCATAGTAATATCTGCCACTCCTGATCTCAACCGACAGGCTGTCCAGCGGAAATCCCTTCTTATGTATAGCATGAGATTTCTCTGTGATCCAAAAAGGCTCGCTCTCCATAGATGGCTCCATCGCCTCGTATATATGCTCTTCATCCATGACAAGACAGATCGCGTTTTTATAAAAAGCCGTCAACTTCCCATATTTTTTTGCAAGACCAGAATCACAGGAGAACACTGGAATCTGGAATGCCTGATAATACGCCACCGCCTTTTGCCTGGCGTTCTCGAGAGGTGTTTGCCCATCTTCTGCCACCTGCGGAATCGAGCAGTCTAGATCACGCAATCCCAACACTTCAATCCCCATGCCTTGCAGCCTTTTTCTCATAGAAGACAATTTGGCCGGATTGCCTGTACCATATAGTAATTTCACTTATTCTCCTCCTTCATTGTAGTAAACGCGCATCATAAAAAGATTCTATCACCACTCCCTCTTTTCGTCTGAACACCCGATCGCTTTAAAATCATGATAACAGAATATATTCCGCGTGTAAACCCTTGACCGCGCCTATCAGGAATGATAAAATGGTAGACAACAATACGTGAAGGAGGCAATAAGTGATTATGGATTACGAAGCATTATACAAAAGCAAGCTGACCACGGCTGAGGAAGCCGCAAAAACAGTCCGTTCCGGGGACTGGGTGGATTATGGCTGGTGCGTGAATACGCCGGTCGCGTTCGACGCCGCGCTCGCCGGGCGGATGAACGACCTGACTGACGTAAAATTCCGCGGCGGTATCCTCATGTGGGAACCGGAGATCTTTAAAATCGAAAACCCGGCAGATCATTTGGCATGGAACTCCTGGCATATGGGCGGGATCGAGCGGAAAGCGGCAGCGAAAGGTTATTCCTTTTATGCGCCGATCCGTTATTCCGAGCTCCCCAGATACTACCGGGATCTGCCGTGTCCTTCCCGGGTAGCTGCTTTTCAGGTGTCGCCGATGGATTCCCACGGTTACTTCAATTTCGGCCCGAGCGCATCCCATCTGGGCGCCTGCTGCGAGCGCGCCCAAGTCATTATCGTGGAAGTCAATGAAAATATGCCGAGATGCCTGGGCGGCAAGGAAAACGGCATCCACATTTCCGAAGTTGACATGATCATACAGGGGGATAACCCGTCCATCGCCGAAATGGGCGGCGCTGCCGCTGCCACCGACGTCGATCAGGCAGTCGCGAAGCTGATCGTAGAAGAAATCCCGGACGGCGCCTGTCTCCAGCTCGGCATCGGCGGTATGCCAAATGCGGTAGGTTCGATGATCGCCGAATCGGATCTGAAAGATCTGGGCGTTCACACGGAAATGTACGTTGACGCGTTTGTTGATATTTCCAAAGCCGGAAAGATCACGGGGGCGAGGAAAAATATCGACCGGTTCCGCCAGACGTACGCGTTTGCCGCCGGCACAAAGAAATTGTACGACTTTCTCGATGATAACCCGGAGTGCATGAGCGCGCCGGTTGACTATACAAATGACATCCGCTCGATTTCTGCACTGGACAACTTTATTTCCATTAACAACACTGTGGACATCGACCTGTACGGCCAGGTGAACGCGGAGAGCGCAGGAACAAAGAACATAAGCGGTGCCGGCGGACAGCTGGACTTCGTACTCGGCGCTTATTTGTCCCCGGGCGGAAAGAGCTTTATCTGCTGCTCTTCCACGTTCCAGAACAAACAGGGCGAACTCGTATCCCGCATCCGTCCGACACTGGCAGACGGTTCGATCGTAACCGATACGAGGGCAAACGTCCACTATTTTGTTACCGAGTATGGAAAAGTAAATTTGAAGGGCCTTTCTACCTGGCAGAAAGCCGAGGCTCTCATTTCTGTTGCCCATCCGCAGTTCCGGGATGAGCTGATCAAGGAAGCAGAGAAGATGAATATTTGGAGACGGTCGAATAAATAGTGCAACGTAAAACAAACGGGGGCTGTCGGTTAATACCGATTTTTAAGCTTTGAATCTTAAAATAAGAATCTCCCGCAGAAATCAGTGTTTTTAAT
>CAJTTQ010000130.1 GCA_910579145.1 uncultured Eubacterium sp. | reverse complement strand
CAAAAAAGGCAGTAAAATCAATGGTTTCAAACGATTGATTTTGAGGATTCTCGTCATGTGTTCCGAGAATCCAGGATTTATGGCTCTCAACGATATATTCAGCGGGATAAAAAGCTACGTTTCGATGATCCTCATTTTTATTCTCGGAACACTGCTCGTCATCCTGCCTGTAAACACAATTAACACGCTGCGCTCGGACGACCTGGTCACGATGTTTAATATGGCAAAAAGCGATCATGTCATATCAACAGAACTACTCTTTAACCCGAATGAAGATAATCTGGAAAAAGTCAATGACCAGCTTACTAAAGTGCGGGAACTACTTGCCAGACATCATATCAAGGCCGACGTTTTTCAGGAGATCATCTTTCGGAGTAACGTTTCCAAAGGTAATAAACGCACAAACTCCATTTCATTCCACGGCCGCGGCGGCGTGACGACCGACCAGTATGCTTACATAGAGGGTACGCCCCCGCAAAATGCACACGAAGTCGCCCTGTCGTATATCACGGCCGATCAGATCGGCGCACATGTCGGCGACGACGTGAAGATCAAAATCGGCGGGACGACGAAAACCTACACCGTAACCGCCATCAATCAGGGGATGAACAATATGGGCGAATGCGTCCGCTTCCATCCGGATGAAGAACTTGATTACCACTACGCGGTGGGCAATTTTGGCATCCAGATCGCGTATAAGGACTCCCCGGACAATGAGACACTTGCCGCGCGAAAAAAAATTCTGGAACAGCAGTATCCCGACGCCAATATTTACTCCGCGGGCGAATATATCTCGTATATGATCGGAAATGTAGCTGGACAGCTCGACAGTATGAAGACGCTTATTTTAACGATCATACTCGGAGTCAATATCCTCGTGGCTGTCCTGATGGTAAAAAGCTTTATCACAAAGGAAAAAAGAGAGATCGCGCTGTTAAAAGCGATTGGATTTAAAAATAACGCGCTCATCCTGATCCAGACGCTCCGCATCGGATTCGTGCTGCTCCTCTCGGTGATCACTGGAGTACTGGTTTCTTCACCGCTGTCCTCTCTGATCATCACCCCGATCTTTCATATGATGGGAGCACACAGCATCGAATATGAAATCCACGCCGTGGAGGTATATGCGGTATTCCCGCTCATTATGCTGGCGGCGACCGCCTGTGCCGCCTTCCTCTCGGCCCAGGGACTGCGGAACATTTCATCCTCGGAAATTTCAGGCATTGAATAAAGGAGACATCGCTATGAAAAATATATTAGAAGTAAAAAACCTTTGCAAAACATACATCGTAAACAAGCGGCAGAACAACGTGCTGAAAAATGTAAACCTGCACGTCGCCGAGGGAGAGATGGTCGCCGTCATGGGACCATCGGGTTCGGGAAAATCCACGCTTTTATACGCCGTTTCAGGCATGGACAACATCACCGCCGGCGAAGTTGACTTCTGCGGAAAAAACCTCGCCGAACTGAATCAAAAGGAACTGGCCGGCCTGCGGCTCGACGAGATGGGCTTTATCTTCCAGCAAATGTACATGCTGAAAAACCTATCGGTCCTGGACAATATCCTCCTCCCCGCCTGCCAGTCCGACAAAATAAAGGAAACACGCCGCGAAACAGCCGAACGCGGCCACGCGCTCATGCGGAAACTTGACATCATCGACATAGCCGAAAATGATATCAATGAAGTCTCCGGCGGACAATTACAGCGCGCCTGCATTTGCCGCAGCATGATCAACCAGCCGAAAATGATCTTTGCCGACGAGCCGACCGGCGCCCTAAACCGCGCCTCCTCGGATGAAGTGATGGAAGAACTGGCGATGCTGAACCGGGATGGCACCACGATCATGCTCGTCACCCACGACGTAAAAGTCGCAGCAAAATGTTCCCGCGTACTATATATAGTTGACGGAAACATAAAGGGCGAGTATAATTTGGGTCAGTATGACGGCTCGCATTTGCGCGACCGCGAGCGAGCGCTGAACGGGTGGCTGATGGAAATGGGATGGTAAAAATGCCACCCCCTGGTGGCATCGCCGTTTGGAAAGAGGTTGATCAATGGATATACTAATCGTGGAAGATAATGATGAACTGGCAGGCTTACTATGCGATTTCCTTCGCGCGCAGCACTATACGGTGTCTATTGCTGAAAACGCCGAAAAAGCACTTTCCCTGCTTGATACATGCGGAGCAAAACTTGTCGTGCTCGACATTATGCTCCCCGGCGCCGACGGTTTCGCCGTCTGCAAACAGATCCGGGCGCAGAGCAATACGCCGATCCTCATCGTGAGCGCCCGGACGGGCAAAGAGGACAAACTGACCGGTCTGCACCTTGGCGCGGACGATTATATTGAAAAACCGTATGATATCGACATCATGCTGGCCAAGATCGACGGGATCTTCAGACGGCGGTATTCGAGGGAAGAACAGATCGACGGCGATATACGCATCAATACGATCAACCGGACAGTATGCAAAAACGGCCGCCCCCTTGAGCTGACAGCGAAAGAGTTCGACCTTCTGACGCTGCTAGTCGAAAACAAAGGCCGAACTCTCTCAAAAGAATACCTTTTTAACACCATCTGGGGCAGCGACAGCTTTTCCGAACAACAGACGCTGACCGTCCATATCAAATGGCTGAGAGAGAAAATTGAGGAAAACCCGAAAAAGCCGCAGCGGATCGTTACGGTGTGGGGTGTGGGGTATCGATATATATGAGCGCATGGAGAAATCTTTTTCTGACTGTGATTGGAGTTATGGCTGTCATCTTTCCCGCGGTGAACCTGCTCCTGCTGCGAAACGCACCGGATGAGGGCCGGCCGTACCGCGTCGAAATAAACCGGCTCGCGCTTCAGATTGAGCAAGAAGGATTTGAACGCCTTGATCTGTCACAATGCGAGTATGTGTATCATGTTGAACCATATGGCGATGACGACGATGATTTTTACGATTCCGAGAGCGATCATGCCATCCGCACCATAAACGGCAACCTGTACCGCTTTGATTATGTTTTTGAAAATAGCACGACGAACACATCGATGATCGTTTTCGTAAATACCGTTTTTATTTTTTTGTCCCTATTGGTATTGGGCCTTTTACTCTATGTGCGCGCGAAGATCCTGCGCCCGTTTGACGAACTTACAAAAATCCCTTACGAACTCTCCAAAGGCAATCTGACCGCGCCAGTCAAAGAGGACAAGAACCGCTTTTTTGGAAAATTCCTCTGGGGGATCGATCTGCTGCGCGAAAAGCTCGAGCAGCAAAAACAGCAGGAACTGGAACTGCAAAAGGAGAAGAAAACCTTGCTTCTCTCACTCTCACACGATTTGAAGACCCCGCTTTCAGCAATCAAACTTTACGCAAAAGCACTC
>CAJTTQ010000129.1 GCA_910579145.1 uncultured Eubacterium sp. | reverse complement strand
CATCCGGTAGTGAGGATCAACAGCAATAAAATGAATAAAGCGGCAATTTTTATTTTTCGCATGGTTTCCTCCCAGTGTATTAAAAGAATTCTTTACATTTTATGAGAAACATGTTGGAATATGCCGGATTGACTTTATTTCCTTATGGCGGAGACCCGGGCTGGCGGGAGGTCCTTTCGCGAAAGTTTATTTCTGTAGGAAGTTTACTTCTGTAGGAAGTTTACTTCTGTAGGAAGTTTACTTCTGTAGGAAGTTTACTTGCATAAAGACCTTGTAAATAGAGTGCTTTTATGGTACAATATTAGCACTAGGGAAAAAATAGGAGGCGATAGTGTGGACAGTGTTACCAATCGTGTTCACTCTATAATATACGAGTGGCGCAGTATACTTAGTATGGTGGTATGGGATTTGATCGCAGGAATAGCATTTGTCTTTATGTTGTATCTTGCCTTACTGAACATACAAAGTACGCTGGCAAAAACCGGAGTCATGTTATTAGCGGTTGCGCTCATTCTATTATCGATCGCGGCAAAGTATCTGCTTTATTATGGAAAGATGAGACGCGATGATGTGACTGGCGGCTGGAACAAAAAGGAATTCGAGAGGGTTTCTTCCCGATTGCTGAAAGGCGAGGGAGAGTTTGTCGTTGTTTATGCGAATGTGGACCGGTTCAAACTGATCAATGATGTCTATGGCGATGATGTCGGAGATGTTGTTCTGCGAAAGATCCATCAGGTGATCGATGCCGAGATGCTTCGCTGGGATGAGGTTTCAGGGAGGATCATGGCCGATAATTTTGGAATGATGATGCGGTATCTTTCCATGAAAAAACTTGAACACCGACTGTCTCGGATCAATGATCAGCTGGCGCTTCTTGAGGATGAAGAAGGCGTGAAATACGGTATTAAGATGTACTTTGGGGTTTATCAGGTGGAGGATCGGAACGAAGCGGTTTCCACCATGCTTGAAAAGGCGAATCTGGCGTTGAAAAAGGTGATCCAGTCGCCGCAGCATCTGATACATATGGGCGTTTATGACGAGAAAGAGCGGGAACAGCTCAGCCGTGAAAAGACATTGGAAACGAAGATGGAACGGGCCTTGAGAAATGGCGAGTTCGTACCGTTCCTTCAGCCGAAGTATGAACTGGTAAATGAGACGATCGGCGGTGCGGAAGCATTGGTTCGCTGGTTTGATCCGGTAGAAGGGATGATTGGTCCGAATGAGTTTATCCCCCTGTTCGAAAAAAATGGTTTTGTGGTCGAGTTAGATCTGTATATGTTTGAGCAGGTTTGTAAGATCATTGAGAAGTGGAATAAAAACGGTTATCGAAACGTGCCGATTTCAGTCAATATGTCAAGAGGGCATTTTACGATACCCGGTTTTTTTGACCGCTATTTGGAAATTTTGAGCCGGTATGATGTGCCAGCGAATTCGATTGAGATCGAACTCACGGAATCTTTGTTTTATAACGAGATGTCTATGTTAAATGACCTGATCAATCAGATCCACGAAGCAGGGATGCGTTGTTCCATTGATGATTTCGGGAGCGGCTATTCCTCGTTGAACATGCTCAAGGATGTGAGGGTGGATGCCCTGAAACTTGACCGGGTGTTCTTTAAAGAAGCGGTCGATGACCAGAGAGGAAAGAGTGTGGTGAACAGTGTGCTCCACCTTGCGCAGGAACTGGAGTTAAAGACGATTTCCGAAGGTGTTGAGATTCGTTCCCAGGTGGATTACCTGAAAGAAATGGATTGCGATTACATACAGGGATTTATCTTTGCCAGGCCGATGTCGGTTGCGGATTTTGAAAAGATCGCATTTGCCAGTGGGCAATAACGATTGCAGTAAACGAAGGAAGAACCCTCATATCATTTGATCTGGGGGTTCTTCCTGGTGTGCCGCCCGGCGCACGTTTAGAAATAGAGGCGCTTGCGGTTCCGGTAGCGGTTGCGGCGGAACAGGACTTCGTTGTATAAAATGATTTCAGCCATCTCCCGTATGTGTGAGTTGTCCATAGGAAATGTATCGGGATCTTCCTGGCTGCATTTTTTTACTATTTTGTGGGCAATCTGCTGCAGGGAGATTTTGTCCGGGTAGGTATCGAACATGAGGCTTCCGTCATATTCGAGCTGGTCGCATTCTTCTTCTGCGCGTTCACGGAGTTTGCCGCATAGGCCCGGGTATAGATATTTCAGATACGAATAATCGTTTTCCATTTCCCAAAGTTTTTCCGCGCCAAACACAGGAGAGAGCGAGGGCGAGAGAGGCTGCCCGAACCAGTAATCCTGAAAATTTCCTTCAAAATGATTCATAAACATTCCTTTCAGCCTGTGAATGCCTGCTCGATGAGTACTCACAGGATTGTTTTCGTGTTATTACTAATATATAGAGAAAAGCAAGAAATGTGATTGCCCTGTTGTCTTAACTGTGATACAATGAATTTTAATGGACAAAATAAGTTATTATTGTGGTGGTTAAAAGGAGAGTTTATTTACATGGTTAAATATTTATATAAAGCAGTTGTTCTGTTGGTAGTGTTTGCCGGAGCGATTTTTTATTTTGGCAGACAGCTGGAAAGTGACATGTACGAAGAGGGAGTTCAGATCAGCCGGGGAGAGGAGAGCCTTCCCTATCTTACGCTTGCGTCCCAAAATGTGGGGATGAACCGTTTATATGGGTATAATGGCCCTTTGGATCATAAGATCGTGAGGGAGTCGATCACGCCGCTTGATACTGGCAAAAAGCTTCAGATCACGATTCAGGATAAGGAAGTCCGGTTGATCAAAATGAAGTACGAGGTCATCGACAAGGACACGGATGAAGTATACTTTACGGGAGAGATGAACGCGATCGGGAAGGACACGAAAAAGGTAGAACTCGATCTGGATTATGGCTTTCAGACCAGTACGGAATATATCCTGTCGATCACGGCCACGACTGACTCGGGAAGGAAAGTACATTATTATACCAGATTAAAGTACTATACGCAGGATTCGTTCCTGAAAGAAAAACTCGCATTTGCCATGCAGTTTCATAAAGATACATTCAGCAAGTCGAAAGCAGAGCAGCTAGAAGTGTATTTGGAACCAGATGGTACTGCCTCCAATGATTCGCTTGCCACGGTGAATATTAAGTCGAGTTCCGACCTTATCACATGGGGGAAATTGGCTCCAAAGAAGTTGTCTGAGCCTGTTCCCACGGTGAAAGAGTACAATATGGAAACGGCCTGTTTTCATCTCAATTACTTTGTGGAGGGAACGACGGCATCTGGAAAAGAAGTGTATCATGTCAATGAATTTTACCGTGTGAGGTTTGCGTCGGGCCACAGTTATTTATTGAACTTTGAGCGGACACTAGAAGCCGAGTATGATCCAAAACTCACGAGTGTTCAGAAAAATCAGTTAAAAATAGGAATTACCAATGAAGAAGATATGGATACTCTCGTGTGTGAGAAGACGAAACAGTTCTTTTTTGAACGGGCGGGAAATCTGTATCGTTATGATATGGATCAGGA
>CAJTTQ010000128.1 GCA_910579145.1 uncultured Eubacterium sp. | reverse complement strand
GGAGGTGAAATTATGTAGTTTGCCCGTTTAAGTGATTTGGAAAAAGTGTCAACGGATGAGATTATGAGAGGAAGTTGATTTATGGACTATGAAATGATAAAGCTGGAAGACCGGCCGGATCTGATGGAGCAGGCAGCGGAATGGTTTCATAAAAAGTGGGGAATTCCATTGGCGGCATATCGGGAAAGTATGGAGGAATGTCTGACGGGGGAACACGCGGTTCCACAGTGGTATGTGGCGATGGAAGATACACGTATCATTGGCGGAATGGGTGTGATCGAAAATGATTTCCACGATAGAAAAGACCTGGCGCCAAATGTTTGTGCCGTATATACGGAGGAAGATAAGCGCGGCCAGTCAATAGCGGGCAGACTTCTTCATTTTGTGTGCGAGGATATGAAGTCGAAGGGAATTGATACGTTGTATCTTGTGACGGACCACACGTCTTTTTATGAACGATATGGATGGGAGTTTTTCTGTATGGTACAGGGGGACGGGGAGCCTGATCTGTCCAGAATGTATGTCCATAAAGGTCAGGGAATGGACAGCGAAAGAAAGGATGGATAGCATGGATGATTTGAGGAAGGCTGCAAAGCAGGAAATTGAACAGTTATGGAGCAGTGTAGCTGAGGGAAAACATATAAAAACAGGTGATATTCGAAAATTGTCTGCAAAGCTTTTTCGAAAAATTCCAACTAAAGATATCAACAGTGTGTTTGCGTTATGTGAACAATTATTGGAAGAGCATAACTGGGAACTAGGAGTAATTGCTTTTGACTGGGCGTTTCGGATGAAAAAGCAGTATAATAAGGATACATATGTGATATTTTATGGCTGGTTGAAGAAGTATGTCAGGGGATGGGGGGATTGTGATGATTTCTGTACGCACGCGTTTGGTGAACTTTTGCGGCAAGATAAATCCCTGTTTTCAAAAATTCTAGAGTGGACAGCAGATCCTGATTTTTGGGTTCGAAGGGCTTCGGCAGTGATTTTGATTCCGGCCATCCTTCATCACGATCAGGATGGCATTGATCCCTTTATGATATCAGATCGACTGATGAATGACGTACACGATCTGGTGTTAAAAGGGTATGGTTGGATGCTAAAATGTGTGTCGCAGACAGATCAGCCGGCGGTAGAAGAGTATTTGATTAAAAATCATGCCGTGATGCCACGAGTGGCGTTTCGGTATGCGCTAGAAAAATTTGATAAAGAAGCGAGAGGCCGATTGATGGCTTTGTAATTTTTTGGTTCTTTAATAAATTGCGAATAAAGAGGAGATCGTTTATCATGGAGATAACAAATGCAGCATTTGATCACGGAAACCCGTTTGACTGGGGCCGCACCTCGGAAGAATACGCGAAATACCGGGATATATACCCAAAGGCGTTTTATGAAAAGTTATCGGAACTTTCTTTGGGGGTAAAAGGCCAAAAGGCACTGGATATCGGAACAGGGACCGGTGTGATCCCGAGAAATATGTATGGTTACGGCGCGGATTGGACAGGCGTCGATCTCTCAGAGAATCAAATCGCGTATGCGAACAAATTGAGCCGGGAGGCGGGACTGGATATAAGCTACCAGGCGGTGGCTGCGGAGGATATGGATTTTCCAGAGGAATGTTTTGACGTCGTGACGGCCTGCCAGTGTTTCGGGTATTTTGATCAGGATATCATCCTGCCGAAGATCCACCGGATGCTAAAGGAGGGCGGCCATTTTGCGGTTTTATTTATGGCGTGGCTGCCGGATGAAAGCGAGATTGCCAGGACGAGCGAGGAACTGGTTTTGAAATACAATCCTTCGTGGACGGGCGCGCATATGACGAGATACTCGCTGGATGTGCCGCCGTGGTGCGGGGACTTGTTTGAACCGGTGCATATGCTTACGTTTGATCAGCCGGTGGCATTTACGAGAGAGAGCTGGCATGGCAGGATCAAAGTGTGCCGGGGGATCGGCGCTTCCTCCCTGAGCCGGGAGGAGATCGCCGCGTGGGAAAAAGAACATGTGGCTTATTTACAGACGGTGCCGGAATCGTTTGATATCATTCATTTTGTATCCATTCTGGATGTAAAGAAAAGAGGATAAGTGCATATGATATTGAGTGTCAGCCGGAGAACGGACGTCCCGAATTACTATTCCGATTGGTTTATGAACCGCCTGAAAGAAGGGTATCTGTACGTGAGGAATCCGA
Organism: uncultured Eubacterium sp.; assembly: GCA_910579145.1. Classification (GTDB taxonomy): domain Bacteria; phylum Bacillota; class Clostridia; order Lachnospirales; family Lachnospiraceae; genus Eubacterium_F. The sequence continues at coordinate 1,497 of CAJTTQ010000128.1, read as the reverse complement.
TGAATGCGCGACAGATCAGCGAGATCGATCTCTCACCGGAGGTGGTGGACTGTATTGTGTTTTGGACAAAAAATCCGGCGCCGATGCTTGAGAGGCTGGATGAATTAGGGGATTATCCCTTTTATTTCCAGTTTACGCTTACGGGTTATGGGGCGGACATCGAGTGCGGCGTGCCGCATAAAAAGGATGTGATGATCCCGGTTTTTCAAAAACTTGCGGAGAAAATAGGAAAAGAGAGGGTGATCTGGAGGTATGACCCGATCTTTTTTAATCACCGGTATACACCGGAATACCACAGGAACGCGTTTGTCCAGATCGCGCATGCCCTGCGCGGATATACAGACCGGTGCGTGATCAGTTTTGTTGATATTTACGCCAAAAATAAAAGGAAGTTAGAGGCTCTGCATATGTATGATGCAGGGAGCGGGGAGAAGCTGGAATTTGCGTCAGATATCCGGCGGATCGCGGAAGAAAACGGCATCGAGATGATGTGCTGCGCAGAGCAGATGGAGTTGGAACAGTGCGGTATCAGACGCAGCAGCTGCATTGACGGTGAATTGATCGAAACGTTGACTGGCTGCCGGATCCGGGCGGGAAAGGACAGGAACCAGAGGAATGAGTGTGGCTGTATCGAGAGTGTGGAAGTCGGCGCATATGACACTTGCCGAAACGGCTGCCAGTATTGCTATGCGGTCGACAGCCGGCGCCGCGAGATGCGCCAGGCGGTTCCGTACGATCCGAATTCACCGCTTCTTTGCGGAAGGGTGATGGAAGGAGACCGGATCAGTAAGAGGAAGGTAACATCTTTAAAAGAAAAGATCCGAACGTAAGAGGCAGGACTGACGGAGAGAAAGGAGCTAATATGGATGGAACATTGAGAAATATGGCGTCTTTATATATTTCAAAGGGAAGCCGGATACTGCTCCTTTACCGCCAGGGCGGCCGAGTGGCGAATGATGTCTGGGTAGGTTCGGCGGGTGGACATTTCGAGACATTTGAACTGAATGACGCGAGGGCGTGTATTGTGCGGGAGATGCGGGAAGAACTTGGTATTACCGAGGATGAGATTGAACATTTACGTCTGCGGTATGTGACATTGAGAAGAAGTAAAGGCGAGATCCGGCAGAATTATTTTTTCTTTGCGGAATTAAAGGATGGAATCGGGGAAGATCTTGTCTCGAATGAAGGGGTTTGTAAGTGGTTTCATTTATTAGAACTGGCTTCTTTAGAAATGCCGTTTACAGCCCGCTTTGTGGTCGATCATTATTTAGAAGAAGGGTGTCATACGGATATGATCTATGGCGGGATTGCGGATGGAGAAAAAGTGGTATTTACGCAATTGCCAGAATTTTAGGAAAGGTTGGAAAGCATCCAGAATATTATTTTTTCTTTTGGGAAACCTGATAGTAAATTCATATCATATTTAGAGATGAGCAAAACGCACTAATTCAATAGCGGGGTTTGGCAGTTAGCCTTTGTGTATTCTGAATATAGGTT
>CAJTTQ010000127.1 GCA_910579145.1 uncultured Eubacterium sp. | reverse complement strand
AAAAACCTATATTCAGAATACACAAAGGCTAACTGCCAAACCCCGCTATTGAATTAGTGCGTTTTGCTCATCTCTAATATCATTATACACTAATGTAATGAAAAAATCAAGGTTTTTCATTACATTTACATTACAAATTGCAACGCATTTGATTGTTTTAATAAATAAATGATAAACAAATGATCAAATTTTCTTCTTAAGCTGTGATACATCAGAAAATGGCTGGGAGCAGTTCTGCCCTTCGCAAAAATAATACATCGTTCCTGATTCCGGGAGAGCATAATTTTCTGTAAAAGGCGCGGCTTCCGAAAGAGACGCGGCATTCTCAGGATGTTTGAAAAGAACGGCCGGCGGGGTCTTTGTACAGCTGCGGAGTATGTCTGATAGTTCCCCGGGGATCTCTGTTTTGGCCGATACACAGACAAGTTCTGCTGCCGGCGACTGGACCCGGAGAAATGCCAGCAGGGAATAACTGTACCCGGAGGGGGCTTCGCCCGCGCGGGATGACAAAAAATCGGCCTGGCGTCTGGCTGCTTCCATCCATTTCGTCTCGCCCGTCAGACGGAACAGCCAGTGGAGAACATGGGCGGCGGCAGAATTTCCGGAAGGAACGGCACCATCGTAAGTTTCCTTTGGCCGGTGGATAAGCGTCTCGTCATCCTTGCCATAGAAGTAAAAACCCCCGTGTTCCGCATCCCAGAACAGCTCCATCATGCACTCGGCGAGTTCAGAGGCCCGTTTCAGATCGCGTACGCGAAATGTCGTCTGATATAAATCGATCAGCGCAAGACAGTAAAACGCATAATCTTCCAGGTTTCCGGGAAATGCGCGCTCGCCGTCCCGGTACCTCACCATAAGCCGGCCGTTTTCATCGAATAAATGAGATTCGATAAATTGCATGGCGCGCTCCGCCATTTCGATATACGTGTGGTTGTCGAGCAAAAAACCTGCTTTTGCACAAGAAGAAATCATCATGGCATTCCAGGATGTCAGTATTTTATCATCCAAATGGAGCGCCATCCGGTTTTTCCGGTACACGAAGACCGCTTCGCGAAGCTGTTCGATCTGTTCCGGCGTCTGTGCATAGTCTTTGTTCTGTAACAGGTTGGGAATGTTTTTTCCCTCAAAGTTTCCATCGTCCGTTATGCCAAACCAGTGGCAGAACCGCTCCGTCCCGTCACCTAATACATCAGAGAGTTCACGTTTGGAGAAGATATAATATTTTCCCTCCGCCCCCTCACTGTCGGCGTCCTGGCCGCAGTAAAACCCGCCGTCAGGACTTGTGAGTTCCGTTCTTATAAACGCAAGCGTCCGGGAAATGATCTCCCGGTAATAATCTTTTTTGGTAATGCAAAACGCCAGAGTATATGCCTGAACGAGCCAGGCATTATCGTAGAGCATTTTTTCAAAGTGGGGAACGAGCCATGATTCATCGGTGGAATATCGGGAGAAGCCGCCTCCGATATGGTCAAAGAGTCCTCCTCTCGCCATTCTTTCCAGTGTTTTTTCCGCGATGTACAGACATTCGTTTTCGTTGTTTGTCTGACTGTATTCCAGTAGAAAGAGGAGATTGTGCGGGGCGGGGAATTTCGGCGCGGTACCAAATCCCCCGTTCTGTTTGTCAAAACGGAACTTATATTCCTGAACTCCGCGGTTAATAAGCGTTTTGAGGTCGTCAGCCTGTGAAGTCTGCTCCTGCCGGTTCAACGCAGCTACGATCATCTGCCCGGTCTGCATGAGACGGTCACGGTCCCTGTTCCACAAAAGAACGGTATGTTCCAGCAGCTCCATCAGGCCTGGTGAGCCATAACGGGCATGTTTCGGCAGATATGTTCCGGCAAAGAAAGGCTCTTGATCCGGGGTCATCAGAATGGTCATCGGCCATCCGCCGGAACCGGTCATCGCCTGACAGACTGCCATATAAACGGCGTCTATATCTGGACGTTCCTCTCGGTCCACTTTGACTGGCACAAAGGAATCATTTAGTATTTTAGCGATTTCTTTATCCTCAAACGATTCATGTGCCATGACATGACACCAGTGGCACGTCGAATATCCGATGCTGAGAAAAACCGGTTTATTTTCTTTTTTTGCTTTTTCAAATGCTCCATTTCCCCAGGGAAACCAGTCTACCGGATTTTCTCTGTGCTGCAGCAGATAAGGTGATTTTTCGTTTGATAAATGATTCATGGGCTCAACACTCCTGTTTTTTCATGTTTTGTCGTGGATTGATTCGGTCTCTTGTTTCGTATTATGATTTCCAATTCAATAAATGATATGCAAAAACATAATCCCTGCGTGAATGGTTACACTAAAGAAAAAGCAAAAAGAAAGGAAGATGGCGATGAGAGAAGCAAGACAGGAACGGCCGGTGAGGACGGTTCCAGATGGTGTATGGGAAGCAAGCCGACCGGAAAAGAAAGAAAACAGGTCGAGGAACGGATCCCCAAAAGATCCGGCGGTAGACGCGCAGGGAAACGGGTATCCGGATCATCCCGGGCAGGAGGGATACAGGAAAACGAAAGACTGCTAGTAAGCGGTATTTGGAACTTATAGTATCAAAGTAACGTCTGAGCCTGATTTAGGGTAGGGTGGGACAGATCAGGCTCTACCGCCAATAGAATTACATAAAAACTTTCGCGTTCGGAAAATCTTTCCTGATTTGATATTGACAAGGTGAAAAACATGTAATATAATATGATACTGTGACGTGAAAATACACAGTTCTTTGGATTGCCTGCCCCGGTAGCCAGAGTTACGGTATTTTTTTGTGGAATCGTCTGTTCCGGACATTGCAGACAGATTTCTTTTAATTCGCAAGGACAAAGTAAATGATAATTTTTAGGAGGTTTCCAGGATGAAAAGTTATATGGCAAGTCCATCCGATGTGGAAAGAAAGTGGTATGTCGTTGATGCCGAAGGAAAGACGCTTGGTCGTATGGCATCCGAGATTGCAAGCATTTTAAGAGGCAAGAAAAAGCCTATCTATACACCGCACATTGACACAGGCGATTATGTGATCGTTGTAAATGCAGAAAAGGTCGTTACGACAGGTAAAAAGCTGAATCAGAAGATTTATTATCATCATTCAGAATATGTCGGCGGCATGAAAGAAGCTACGTTACAGGAAATGTTGAACAAGAAGCCGGAGTATGTTATTACTCATGCAGTAAAGGGCATGCTTCCCAAGGGACCTCTGGGAAGACATATGCTGAAAAAGTTGTTTGTGTACGCTGGACCGGAACACAAACATGCTGCACAGAAGCCGGAAGCATTGGAAATTTAGAGAGCTTTGAAAGGAGAAAATGACATTGGCTAGTGAAAGATATTATGGAACGGGAAGAAGAAAATCAAGCGTTGCGCGTGTATATCTTATGCCGGGCAGCGGTAAAATTACGATAAATAAAAAGGACATGGACGATTACTTTGGTCTGGAGACATTGAAGATCATCGTTCGCCAGCCGTTGGAAGCAACGAATACGGTAGACAAATTTGACATCCTTGTCAATGTAAAGGGCGGCGGTTTTACCGGCCAGGCGGGAGCAATCCGTCACGGCATCGCAAGGGCGCTGAACCGGTATGATCTTGAACTCAGGCCTACATTGAAGAAGGCTGGATTCCTTACTCGTGATCCGCGTATGAAAGAGCGTAAGAAATACGGCTTGAAGAAGGCGCGTAGGGCATCGCAGTTCTCGAAGAGATAATTTTGAAAAGAATAGAGAAAATGATAAAACCCTTGAGAGTCTAGTGCTTTCAAGGGTTTTGTTTAATTTATTGATCCTTGTGACTCTTTATACAGCTGTGTAGTGTTGCTCGTTTGATATAAATATTTATTTTTATGGATATAAAGAAGTTATATGGGTTGTCAGAACGAAAAGAATATGGTAGAATCTTGTCATGGAACAATCGTGTTACAGGGTGCGTTGACCTCATTCCAAAAGAATGGGGGTGATGCCTATGAAAAATCATTTTGATTTTAA
>CAJTTQ010000126.1 GCA_910579145.1 uncultured Eubacterium sp. | reverse complement strand
GGCGTGTTCCGCCTTGCTTTTAAAAACCCTCCGTGCAGCAAAACAATTTCCCTTGCGAGATAAAGTCCCAGACCGAACCCCGGCTGTCCATCTGTTCTCTTTCCCCTGTAAAATCTCTGAAATATCCGCCCTTCCTCTCCCTCCATAATGCCAATACCGCTGTCCGAGACAGAAATCTTCGTATACATTTCATTTTGGGCAGCAGACACGCGGATCACCGAATGCGGCGGCGAATATTTTACGCTGTTTTCCAACATGTTATAAATGGCCTCCCCCAGCCAGTTGGCATCGTGAGAAATTTCCAATGTCTCATCCATCGCCAGGTCAATGACGATCCTCTTGTCATCCGCCGCTTTTTTTACCTGAAAAATACTGTGCAGGATTGTTTGGGAGAGCAGGGAAAAATCCGGCTTGATCTGTATGATCCGGTTCTCAAGCCTTGCCATCTTGATAAAACTCTCTGTCAGAAAATGCAGCTGGGATGACGTCTTTTTTAATGCTCCCAAATACTCCTGCCTCTCCGCCTCACACTGGACACCGCCCAGAAGTTCGAGATAACTCTCCATATTTGCCAGCGGATTTCGCATCTGATGCGCAATATCCGCGATCAGTTCACGGATTTCATCGCGCTCTCTTTTTAATTGCTGCTCGCTCCCCTGTATCTTTTCTGACAGCCGTACCAGCTGATACCGGATCTTTGACGGCAGCTCGTCCTGATATTCCACGGTGATATGCAGATCCCTCCCGTTTAGCAGCTGATCCAATATCCGGGAAAACGCTTCCAATTCTTTCTTATTATGAAACATGCTCACTCTCCAAACGTATAGCCAAGTCCAAACACATTTTTTATATAGATCGGTTCTGACGGGTCGGGCTCGATTTTTTTCCGCAGTCTGGATAACGTGACATTCACGGTATTTTCCTCCACAAAAGAACCTTCTGCATCCCAAAGCTGCTCGAGCATCATCTGTTTTGTGATCACCTTTTTCCGGTTTCTTATAAGCAGTTCAAGCAGCCGGTATTCTTTCGGCGTAAGATTGATCACCTCTCCACAGCGCGTCACCTCCCCACGCTCAAAATGGATCACAAGCTCCTCATAACAGAATGTCTCTGCCTCATCTTCCCCCGTCCTGCGCAAAACTGCCTGTGCGTGTTTCAGCAGTACCATAATCGGAAACGGCTTTACGAGATAATCATCCGCCCCGCAGTCGAAGCCGCGGAGCATATCCTCCTCTTCGTCGCGCGCCGTCAGGAATATGACCGGAATATTCCCGCGTTCACGCACTCTTTTGCAGAGAGAGAACCCGTCCCCATCTGGAAGTCCGACGTCGATCACTAGAAGCGCCGCGCCTTGTTCTAGTTCGCGTTTTGCCTCCCGGATAGATGCCGCGCCTGCCACCTCATATCCGGCGTTTGCAAATGCTTTGCACAGTGCTTTATTTAATAACATGTCATCTTCTACAATAATCACTTTTTGGTTCAACATTCGTACCTCGATCTTTATACTTTGATTAAAATTTCCCATCTTCCATTGCGTTTTCCATTTTCTCTTCTGATCATAGATCGCTCCCCTTACTTTTTAAAAATTATACCTATATTCTGTTCGGATGTAAAGACATTATAACAAAAACCTGACGACTTGTTCAAGACTCATTTCTCCCATATCCTGTTTATCAGGCTCAGCGTCTCTTTGCCTTACGGATACCGACATATTATGTTTCTCGTTTTCACCTGCGATGATCATATACGGCACCTTTTCGAGGCGCGCCTGTCGGATCTTATATCCAAGTTTCTCACTTCTATCATCTACTTCTACCCGGATATCATTTTCCTTCAAAGTCCCCTCGATCTCTCTGGCATACTCATTATATTTATCGGAAACCGAAAGAACCTTAACCTGTACAGGCGCGATCCACGCAGGAAATTTCCCCGCATAATGTTCCAGTAAAATACCAATAAAACGTTCGATTGAGCCAAATACAACTCGATGCAGCATGATCGGGCGATGTTTCTCTCCATCTGCCCCGATATAGTCAATATCAAATCTCTGCGGAAGCTGGAAATCAAGCTGGATCGTTCCGCACTGCCACGTCCTGCCTATGGAATCTTTTATATGAAAATCAAGTTTCGGGCCATAGAATGCGCCATCCCCTTTATTTACGACATAAGACTTGCCCATTCCCTGCACTGCTTTTTCTAGAGCTTCCGTAGCGAGCTGCCAATCGTCATCGCTGCCGATGGAATGCTCTGGTCTCGTTGACAATTCAATTTCATAGGAAAAACCAAACTTCTGGTAAACTTCATCAATCAGACGCATAACCCCTTGAATCTCATCCATTACCTGATCTTCTCTCATAAAAATGTGAGCGTCATCCTGCGTAAAGGAACGTACTCTCATGAGACCATGTAATGTTCCGGACTTTTCATTACGGTGCACAAGCCCTAATTCCCCCATTCGCATAGGAAGCTCCTTATACGACCTCGGTTCCAGTTTATACACTAACATTCCCCCCGGACAACTCATTGGCTTGATCGCATAATCGTCATCTTCAACTTTAAGAGAGTACATGGCATCTCTATAAAAATCCCAATGACCAGATGTTTCCCAAAGATTTCTTTCCAACATAATGGGCGTAGAAATTTCAACATATCCTTCTCTGCGGTGGATTTTCCTCCAATAATCAATGAGCAGGTTTTTCAACACCATTCCCCTTGGCAGGAATACCGGTAATCCCGGTCCTTCATCAAAAATCGTAAATATTCCAAGTTCCTTTCCCAATTTTCTGTGATCCCTGGCTTTTGCTTCGTCAACCATATGCAGATATTCATTCAATTGTGCCTTTTGGGGAAAAGAAATACCATAAATCCTCGTAAGCATTTGATTTTTTTCGCTGCCTCTCCAATAAGCCCCTGCCACTGACAATAGCTTGATCGCTTTAATCTGACACACATTAGAAATATGTGGCCCCGCACAAAATTCCTCATATTCTCCCTGCTTATAGAAGCTGATTTGTTCCGTCTCATTCAGTTCCTGAATCAACTCCATTTTATATGTTTCACCTGCTTGATCCATAATGCTAAGANCTTCTTCTCTTGACTTCTCACAGACTTGCAGGGAGAGTGACTCCTTTACAATTTTTCGCATTTCTGCTTCAATTGTCTTCAAATGCTCCTCTGTAAATGGAAAATCAAATTGAAAATCATAATAAAATCCATTTTCGATCGCCGGCCCAATGGCGCACTTCGTTTCCGGATATAAGCGTTTTACCGCCTGTGCGAGCACATGTGCGCTCGTGTGCCAAAATGCCTTTTTGCCCTCCTGTTCTTCAAAATTCACTTCTACCATTTCTCCATTTTTTCGCAGAACCTTCATAATTTGCTGCTCCTTTCTTTTTTCAACGTTTTCTATTGGCAACAACATAAGAAAAGCACCCATAAGACCATGATCGTATCGTCTTAAGGGTGCGTTCAGCACGGTTCCACCTTAACTTTTCACTTCAGATTCCATCAAATCCTATCCTTTAACGCAGGCGTACGGTAACGCTTACTCATTTCAGCATTACAGCTCAGGAATGGTTTTCGTCTACTTTCCACATAAATAGCTTCCACCAAGCGCTATTCTCTCTGGATGCTTCCAACTAAACTACTCTTTTCCGTCATCGCTTTTCTTATGTTATTATCGGTACTTTATCACAACTTCTTTCTTTTGTCAATGCCCAATTTGAGACAATAATTAACCCAATTGTTTGACATACAATCGGTCTATCCCATTTCCATAGTTTACAATATCTTTAATATAATGATATCCGTACTTCTCATATAAGCCAACATGTTCTGACGGAATGTAGGTTTTTTTAAATCCAAGCGACTTCGCATATTGGTTCGCAGCTTCAATCAACTTTTCGCTAATCCTATGCCCACGATATTCTTCTGTCACAAATATGCTAGATACCCAAGGATAAATGCCAGGTAATGGGTAGTAATCAGTTTTCGCAATAGATACCATTCCGACAATCTGATTGTTGACTAATGCCACAAACATAGTCTCCCACTCACTAAACTCCCAATTGCGGAGCACTTGCAACGTATGTTCTTTCACATCCTCCCAAGAAAAGTTCTCTACACTGGTAAACTTTCTAACCCGAAATATCGTTCTACTTTGCCTGTTGTTTCCTCAACTGTACTCTGAGGTGTTCGTTCAAGCCAAAAATAACCGCTTTTTTTGATATCACAATAATATTTCTCATTGAGACTTCTCAAAGTTGCATTGCATGTTTCTTTTGCTTTTTCAACATCAGACGCACTTA
>CAJTTQ010000125.1 GCA_910579145.1 uncultured Eubacterium sp. | reverse complement strand
CTCCTCTTTCAGATAAAGGGCTGCGACGGCGGCCCTTTATCATTTTGCAAAAAAGTGTTGACAAGTGGTAAAATATGAGTATAATGATTAGCAAGCTAATTATAAGCATGCTAATTAAAGGAGGGGATCATTTGCCGAAACTGATCAAAAAGTGGAAATGTGAGGCGGGTGAAGATGTGCGCGCCCAGACAAATCCGATGAAGGTAATGATTTTTGTGAGCCAGCTCCACCGCAGGACGTTAGAGCAGCTCGTGGGTGAGACGGGACTCCACCGCGGGCAGCACCGGATGCTGATGACGCTCTCGGAGCATGAGTTCGGCTCCCAGACCGAATTGGCAAACGGACTGGAGATTTCGGCGGCGACGGTCGCGGTTTCCTTAAAGAAGCTGGAGAAGGGCGGTTACATACGGAAAACGGTAAAAGAGGACGATTGCCGCGCCCATTTTGTGCAGCTTACCGAAAAGGGAAAGGACATTGTGGAGAGCAGCCGGGAAACATTTCATCAAATCGACCGCGAGGCGGTGAAGGGGTTTTCGGAGGAAGAACTGGATGCCCTGCGTCAATATTTGTGGCGCATGTATGACAACCTGTCGGCATATTTAAAAGAATAAGGAAAGGATGATGGAATCGTTATGGGTATCTATAAAAAATATGTGACGCCGTATCTGTCCGCGTTTATCCTCGGGCCGATCTTTATGATCGTCGAAGTGCTCGGTGAGGTGTTTATGCCGAAGCTGATGGCGATGATCATTAACGAGGGCATTACGAATGGCGCGGGAAACGGTTATATCATTTTAAAAGGACTGATCATGGTGCTTCTGGCGCTGTGCATGATGGCCGGCGGAACGCTGGGCGCGTATTTTGCCGTCAAAGCGTCCGCGAATTTTGCGGCGGCACTGCGAGGGGACGTGTTTACGAAAGTGCAGGAGTTCTCTTTTGCGAATATCGAGAAATTTTCGACCGGTTCGCTTGTGACGAGGCTGACAAATGATATTACGAACATGCAGAATGTCATCGCGATGGGACTGCGCATGCTCCTGCGTGCGCCGGGTATGCTGATCGGCGGCCTGATCATGGCGATCATGATGAACCCGAGGCTGGCCGTCGTCCTCGGCGTAGTCATCCCGCTTCTGCTGATCGCCATCGTGTGCGTGATACGCACGGCGTTTCCGCGGTTTGACGTGATGCAGACGCGGATCGACAAACTGAATTCCCGCATTCAGGAAAATATTACGAATGTGCGGGTGGTGAAGTCATTTGTGCGCGATGATTTTGAACAGGCGACGTTCGATGAGGCCAATGAGGAACTGAAGGAAAAGAGCCTGCGTGCGTTAAAGGTCGTGATCTTTATGATGCCGGTCATGACGCTGGCGATGAATGTGGCGACGCTGGCCGTCGTCTGGTTCGGCGGAAAACAGGTGATGTACGGGGAGATGCAGGTCGGCGACCTCACGGCGTTTACGACTTACATCGTCCAGATACTGATGTCGCTGATGTTTGTCGCTATGATCATGATCCAGGGATCGCGAGCGCTCGCTTCCTCGAAGCGTATCAAGGAAGTGCTGCAGGCAAAGGTGGATCTGCACGATCAGGAGTCCTCCCAGAAGGATCGTCTCGTGGAAAAAGGGGAGATCGAATTCCGGGATGTCGGCTTCCGTTATTATAAAAAACATAAGAACAATGTACTCAAACATATATCGTTCCGCGCGAACCCGGGTGAAACGATCGGGATCATCGGCTCGACCGGATCGGGGAAAAGTTCGCTCGTGCAGCTGATCCCGAGACTGTATGACGCTGACGAGGGACAGGTGCTCGTGGACGGCGTGGACGTCAGGGAATATTCTCTGCGGCATCTGCGCGACGGCGTGGCGATGGTACTGCAAAAAAATACGCTGTTTTCCGGTACGATCATGGATAACCTGCGCTGGGGGGATGAAACCGCCACGGATGAGCAGGTGTACGAAATGGCGCGCTACGCGCAGGCCGACGGTTTTGTCACGTCGTTCACCGAGGGGTACGCCACCGAACTCGGGCAGGGCGGCGTCAATGTTTCGGGCGGACAGAAGCAGCGTCTCTGTATCGCGCGGGCGCTGTTAAAAAAACCGAAAATACTTATTTTGGATGACAGTACGAGTGCCGTCGATACGGCGACCGAGACTGAGATCCGCAAAAGTTTTTCCACGTCCCTCAAAGATACGACGAAACTCATCATCGCGCAGCGCATTTCATCGGTGGAAAGCGCCGACCGTATTTTGGTGATGGATGAGGGGGAGATCGTCGGTCAGGGAACGCACGAAGAACTGCTGAAAAGCTGCGAGGAATATAAGGAAATATACTATTCGCAAAAAGGAAAAGAAGAGGAGGTGTCAGCATGAGTGAGGAAAATAGACCACAGGGCGGAAGGCCAGCCGGAGGACCAGGACCCGGAGGCCCCGGGCACGGGCCTGGAGGGCGTGGTATGATGGGAGGGAAACCGAAAGAGACGAAAAAAACGATCGGACGCCTTCTGACTTACCTCGGAAGGGACAAAGGGAAGATCATTGTCGCTCTGATCTGCGCGATCTGCTCGAGTGCGACGATGATCGCCGGTTCCTATCTGCTGTCTCCGATCATTGACGGACTGACGAAAACCGTGCAGGAGGCGGTGCAGCATCCGGCTAACGCCGATGCGGTCATTCAGGACGGGATGCGCGCGCTGCTGTTCGGCATTCTTTTGATGGGGGGAGTGTATCTGACGGGGCTGGTCGCCACGTATTTGCAGCAGAGGATCATGATCGGCGTGTCCCAACGGGCGCTGAAAACGCTGCGGAAAGATTTGTTTGAACATATCCAGACGCTGCCGGTGCGGTATTTTGATACGAATGCCACAGGCGATATCATGAGCCGGTTTACGAACGATGTGGACGCGGTCGGCGAGCTGCTGAACAACTCGGTGATCCAGTTTATCTCCGGCGCGATCAGCATCATCGGCACGGTTTCCGTTATGTTTTATATGAATGTCTGGCTCGCGCTTTTGACAATCGTCATGGTGCCGGCGATGATCAAGGCCGGCGGTTTTATCGCGATGCGCAGCTCGAAATATTACCGGGCCCAGCAGTCGGCGCTCGGAAAACTGAACGGTTATATCGAGGAGACGGTGACAGGGCAAAAAGTGGTAAAGGTGTTCTGCCATGAGGACAAGGCGATCGAGGAATTTATCGGCCTGAATGATGATCTGAAGGAAAAGCAGATCCGCGCGCAGTTTTTTGGCGGGATTATGGGTCCGGTCATGGGTAATCTAAGCCAGGTCAGTTACGGCATCACGGCATGTGTCGGCGGACTGTTTTGTCTGGCCGGAAAGCTGACTGTCGGAAACCTGAGCGTATTTGTCAATTTTTCCCGACAGTTCAGCCGACCGATCAATGAACTTTCGATGCAGGTCAATACGATGTTTTCAGCGCTGGCCGGCGCGGAGCGCGTATTTAAGGTAATGGATGAGCCGTCCGAGGAACCGGATGCCGCCGATGCCCGCACGATGGATGAAATCAAGGGAGAGGTCATCATGAAAAATGTGACGTTTGGCTATAACCCGGATAAGGTTATCCTGAAACATATGGATCTCTATGCGCACGCCGGGCAGAAGGTAGCGTTTGTCGGCTCGACGGGTGCCGGAAAGACGACGGTCACCAATCTGCTGAACCGTTTTTATGACATTCAGGAGGGCAGTATAACGATTGATGGCATTGACATAAAAGATTACGAGAGAAAGAGCCTGCGCAGCCATATCGCGATGGTGCTGCAGGATACGCACCTGTTCACGGGGACGGTGCGCGAGAACATCCGGTACGGGCGTCCCGACGCCACCGATGAAGAGGTCGAGCAGGCGGCGAAGACGGCCAGCGCGCACTCGTTCATCATGCGTCTGGAGGATGGTTATGACACGATGCTCGAGGGCGACGGCATCAACCTGAGCCAGGGGCAGCGCCAGCTGTTAAATATTGCCCGCGCCGCCATCTCCAAAGCGCCGATCCTCGTGCTCGACGAGGCGACGAGTTCGGTCGATACGAGGACGGAAATGCACATCGACCACGGGATGGAGCGTTTGATGAAAAACCGCACGACGTTTGTCATCGCTCACCGTCTCTCCACCGTGCGAAACGCCGACTGTATCATGGTGCTCGAGCAGGGCGAGATCATCGAGAGGGGGACGCACGACCAGCTGCTCGCGATGAAAGGGAGGTATTACCAGCTGTATACGGGGGCGGTAGAGCTGGCTTGATTTTTAAAGAGGGATGTTGGACCCGGCGGTCTTGTCAGCCGCCGGGTATCTTTTTGCAGGATAATCCTTTTACAGAACTCTGCGTTTGTTTTGTATTAATTCATCGTCATTTAAAATATTTCGTGAAATTGCTTCGGTTTTGTGGTATACTAACCTTGTTAAAAAAGATAAGTTTGCGTGGTGAAAGAAACAGAGAGTATAAGGATTAAGGAATTCTTAAAACGCTAGAAGTATTATAGTGAAAGGGCAGGCTTAAGAATGGAGAACAATATATCGCTTAAGGAA
>CAJTTQ010000124.1 GCA_910579145.1 uncultured Eubacterium sp. | reverse complement strand
GCCTTCCCGAGGAAAAGAAAAAGGAATTAAAAGAATTTAGTGATTTTCTTAAAAAATAGTGTAAATATTGTTCAGGATAAGGAAGGGAGGTTTCACTTGGAAATCCGCTACATAACAAGTTCCGATGACAGGGCTGCCATCAGCAGAATATATGAAGAAAGCTGGAAATATGCCTATCAGGGCATTGTGCCACAGGAGTATCTTGACAGTATTTCAGAGGGGCGGTGGGCCTCGCATATAGAACAGGAAGATAGAAAGAATTTGGTCATGGTTGAAGATGGGAGGATGATTGGCACATCCGGCTTTGGCAGAGCCAGAATGGCAGAAATGGGTGGCTTTGGAGAGATCATTTCCCTTTATTTATTGCCGGAGTATATGGGGAAGGGGTATGGCAGGTTGCTGTTGCGGGCTGCTGTCGGCGAATGTAAGAAGATGGGATTTGACAAAGTGTTCTTATGGGTGCTGGAGGAAAATCAGAATGCGAGACGTTTTTATGAGAAGTATGGGTTTATGCAGACGGAGCGTTATTTGTTCAGCGATATTGGCGGGAGGGAATTGAAAGAGGTGCAGTATTGTAATCCGAATGCGTTTTATCAATAAATGGGATTTCGGAAGCTGGGGTGCACGGAAGGACTATGGGATGAGGTGAATCCTTGTCAGGTGTATGTGATGGCAAGAAGAAAATAGAAAGGGGAACACATAATGAGTGATACTATGAAATTTGAGAACAGGGAGCAATTTCGGACATGGCTCTATGAGCATTGCCAGTCAGATGATGGAATCTGGTTGTTATTCGGAAAAGCCGGCGGGCCGAAAACGGTAAAAGCCGGAGAAGCACTCGAGGAAGCTCTCTGTTTTGGATGGATTGACGGACAGATGCAGCGTATTGACGATAAAACGTATAAGAAATATTTTTGTATGCGCAGGGAGAAGAGCAAGTGGTCCGAGAAAAATAAAAAACTGGTACAAGACCTTGAAAAACGGGGACTTATGACCGAGTTTGGCAGAGAGAAGATCGAGGAAGCCAAAAAGAACGGACAGTGGGACGCGTCAAAGTCCATAGAAATCACAGACGAACAAATTGCACAGCTTTCCAAGCTGCTGGAAGAGTACGAGCCCGCCTTCACAAATTTCCAGGCTATGTCTTTGTCGGTAAAGAAAACTTACACGCGAGCATATTTAGACGCAAAAACAGATGCCGGACGAGAAAAGCGGATTGCCTGGATGGTCGAGAGGCTCAATAAAAATTTGAAGCCTATGTAGCGGTGGTGAAAAGTGGAAAAAATAAATAGTGTCCGCGGCGATTGAAACGTGTTGTTAAAGCATGTGGAAAGGGGAGTAAAGAGTGAAAAATAAATTTTTCACTCTGCAAGTTTGTGCGCGCACGCCCAAACTTGTGTGATGCGCAAAAGACGTGCGCGCATGAGGGGAATTATGAGTATATCGGGGGAGAAAGTGCATGAATGAATTAAAAGTTCCTAAGGTATTAAAAAAGGGTGACACAATCGCTTTGATATCTATTTCTGGAGGCAGAGCAGGTGATGGGGATTTGTTTTACAGATATGAGATAGGTAAAAGGCGATTGGAAGAAATATGGGAAATTAACGTTGTCACGACACCGAACGCATTAGCAGGCAGTATATATTTGTATGAACATCCAGAGGCACGCGCCGAAGATTTAATGTGGGCGATGGAGAATAAAGAGATAAATGGAATTATTTGTATGATGGGTGGTGACGATTCTTACAGGGTACTCCCATACATAGATTTAAATGTCATAAAAAATAATCCAAAAGTCTTTATGGGATATTCTGATATTACTTCATGGATGGCAGTATTTGCAAAAGCAGGTATAAGAGCGTACTATGGCCCTAATTTATTAACGCCTGTCGCCCAACCAGTCGCATTAGACAACTACACAAGGGAAGCGATGACAAAATGTTTATTTTCTACTGAAATAATTGGTGATGTACCGGCTTGTTCAGAGTACACAAATATAGAATGGCGGAATATTGGCAAAGATGAAATAAAATGGGAATCCAATACCGGCTATCGATTGGTGCAGGGGAGTGGAGTTGCGAGAGGAAGGATTTTTGGAGGATGTGCAGGACCATTGCGACAGATTATGGGAACGGAGTTTTTTCCAACTCAGGATTTTTTTAAGGGCTGTATTATCATGTTAGAGATTGGATTGCCGTATGGAAGTGCTTTGGCGGGACTGCATGACCTGCGGGCGCTAGATGCAGCGGGAATGTTTAGGGAAGCGGCAGCAATTATGACTGGCAAGCTAAGTGAGGAAGAAGAAAAAATGTTAGTTAAGTTTTTGAGGTATGAAGCACAGCGGGAAGAGATACCAGTATTATCAAATGTTGATTTCGTTCATAGAACACCAATGACTGTTATACCGATAGGGGCAATGGCTGAGATTGACTGCAGCCGTGCAGCATTTAAGATTGTGGAGTCAGGGGTAGTGGAATAGAACGGGAATGATCTGATGGCTAATAGGTGAAAGAGCAAGGAGACAATATAAATCTTTACGGGAAAGAAAAAATGGGGTAAAATGTAAATATCAGTTGAAATGGCTGGGATAGAAGAAAAGGGGAAGGTGATAGCATGAGTGATGTGTTTAATAATCAATTATTTGAAGCGTTTGGGGCGGCATCGGATCATGTTTACATATATGTGTGTGATATGAAGACCGATGTTTCCCGCTGGTCAAAAGCTGCTGTGGACTATTTCGGGCTGGCAGGGGAGTATCTGGAGGATGCGGCGAATGTTTGGGGAGGCCATGTACATCCAGATGACTTGAAAATTTATATGGAGGATATCGAAGGTGTTTTTTCCGGCACAAAGAAGTATCATGACTGCCAGTACAGGGCGAGGAATGCAGAGGGCGGTTATGTGTGGGTGGAGTGCAAGGGCAGCGTGATCAGGGATGAGGAAGGAACGCCGATCATTTTCGCGGGACTTATGACGAGGATAGACGGACAGAGCAAATACGATTCCCTGACCGGACTTTTGACAACACATGAGACGCGTTATTTGGACTTTGCCTCGAGGCAGGGGATTGCCCTGTTGATCGGTATGGATGGGTTCCGTAAAATAATAAGCAATTACGGATATAACATCGGGGATGAGATCCTGATCAAGTTTTCGAGGGAGATCAGCGATTTATGTAAACCGGGATGGAACGTGCTGCGGTTCAGCGGGGATGAGTTCCTCGTGATCGCTTTCGCGTCCGGTTTGCAGGAAGTGAAAGACTTTTATAAAGAACTATGCCGGAAGACGGATGTTGTCATACTGGAAGTGTATTAAAAATGATTTTAAGGGGTTTGAATTGTACTTTCAGCCGTTTATTGACCCGAATAACAGTAGGATCGCGGGCTGTGAATGTCTTCTCCGTTGGAAAGGCGAACGAATAAAAGATTCCTATCCGATGGAGTTTATTAAAGTGTTAGAGGACTACGGTGATATTCATGAAGTTGGATTCTGGGTGATGGAACAGGCGATCCGGCAGCAGGCAGAATGGCGCGATCTGTACGGGGAGCTGCGGATCAGTTTTAATGTATCTTATCAGCAGTTTTTAGACGAAACGTTTGAGGAAAGAGCGATCTCCTATGTGGAAAAATACGGGGCAAATCCGAATTATATCATTATAGAGCTTACGGAAAGCTGCCAAGTGGAACATCCAAAAGAACTTGCGGCCATGTTTGGCAGGCTGCGTGAGCAGGGGTTTAAAATAGCACTGGATGATTTTGGGACGGCATATGCTTCTATGGAGATGTTAAAATGGCTTCCTGTGGATTATATAAAAGTGGAGCATTCTTTCGTCAGCGAATTAGCGAAGCCGGGGCATGATATAGATTATGTGATCGT
The DNA here is from genome assembly GCA_910579145.1 of uncultured Eubacterium sp. GTDB lineage: Bacteria > Bacillota > Clostridia > Lachnospirales > Lachnospiraceae > Eubacterium_F. Next base: position 763 of record CAJTTQ010000124.1, on the reverse strand, counting down.
TGACAGTCTGTTGGAAATGTGCACACGTTTGGGGTATGATTCGATCATAGAAGGCGTGGAGGACAGAAAGGTGGCAGATATCGTGGGAAAATTGAACGCCACGTTGTTACAGGGATATCATTATTCGCATCCAATCTGCCGGAAGGATTTTGAAAAGATGCTTTATGAGGATAGAGAGTCGTAAAGAGGGATACGACTGGACGAGAATAGGCGATAAGCTGACCGTGGCATGAACGAATATGGCATTTTTCAGTTTGGATATGATATTGTGAGGAAATGTTTTATCTGGCAAAGGAGTTGGCTTATATATGGAAAAGTATGTTATTTATAGTCATATCGGTGAATTGTCTAAGCCTAATAATGGATGGGTGAAGGAATTAAATTTAATTTCCTGGAATGACCGTGAACCTGTGTATGATATAAGAACTTGGAATGCCAGTCATACAATATATGGAAAGGGGATTACGATGACACCAAAGCAAATGGAAGCCTTAAAAGAATTATTAAAGAATATATGATCATTATTTATGATGACCATTGTTCTTTTCAAAGATGCGGTTCTAAAGGCGGAAGCGGAGAATATGATTTCCTGTCTTTAGATGAATTGTATATGGCAGAACAGGTGGACGGGATCATATTAGAAAGGGATTGGGGAATGATACAATATTTAGATTGTGTAGATTTTGAAATGCAGGGACTGGTCTGAACACGTTCGCATGGCGGCGTAAATGGAACGTTGTATGGTTGTGAGGAAAAGCGCAGG
>CAJTTQ010000123.1 GCA_910579145.1 uncultured Eubacterium sp. | reverse complement strand
AAAAACCTATATTCAGAATACACAAAGGCTAACTGCCAAACCCCGCTATTGAATTAGTGCGTTTTGCTCATCTCTATACCTTTATCATATCATTTTTTTAATCCGAGTTCAATACTGGTAATGCCAAGAAAATAAAGATTATGCAAAAGAGCAGTCAGTAGGGGACAACTCTTTTGCATATTGAATTACTGATATATTCATAGATATGCCGATTTTGCTACATCCTTGTCATATGTTCAAGCCTTTCGGCCAGCTTCGTTATTGATATAATTCATCAATCCCTCCGCCTTGATGATCTTCTGCATAAACTCCGGAAATGCCTGTCCCTGGTAGGTCTGGTTCTTTGTTTTGTTGACGATCACGCCGCTGTCGAAATCAATTTCCACCTCATCTCCGGCGCTGATGTTCTGGGACGCTTCCCGGCATTCGATAATAGGCAGTCCGATATTGATCGCGTTCCGGTAAAAAATGCGGGCAAATGTCTCCGCGATGACGCAGCTTACACCGGCCGCTTTGATCGCCAGCGGCGCGTGTTCCCTCGAGGAACCGCAGCCAAAATTTTTCTCTGCCACGATGATATCTCCCTTACTGACATTCTTTACAAAATCAGCATCAATATCTTCCATACAATGCGACGCCAGTTCCGCCGGATCTGATGAGTTCAGATAACGGGCCGGAATGATGACATCGGTATCTACGTTGTCGCCATATTTAAAAACTGTTCCTAATGCTTTCATCTTAATCCTCCATCCTAACTCTAGTGGACAGTACCGCACACTAGCTTTTACTATATATATAATTTACCATTCTCAGGCCTAAGACTTCCATAAAACTAAAGTTTCGTTAAAACCTAGAGTTCCGCTGGTTCCGAAATCTTCCCTGCCACAGCGCTTGCCGCCGCCACGGCCGGACTTGCCAGATACACTTCTGAATCGACATGCCCCATCCGCCCGACAAAGTTTCGGTTTGTCGTGGATACCGCGCGCTCACCTGCCGCCAGGATTCCCATATGTCCGCCGAGACACGGGCCGCACGTCGGTGTGCTGACGACAGCACCCGCTTTGATAAATGTCTGGATCAGACCTTCCTCGATCGCCTGCAGATAAATCGCCTGCGTGGCCGGGAAAATGATGCAGCGGATTCCTTTTTTTACCTTTCTTCCTTCCAACACCTGCGCTGCCGCGCGGAGATCTCCGATCCTTCCGTTCGTGCAGGAACCGATGACAACCTGATCGATCGCCACGTCACCAGCTTCTTTTACGGTCTTTGTATTTTCCGGCAGATGCGGAAATGCGACGGTCGGCTCCAGATTGTCCAGATCGATCACGATCTCCTCGTCATACGGCGCATCTTCATCCGGTTCGTAGATGTGGTATGGCTTTGACGAATGTTCTTTCATATATGCGATCGTTTTCTCATCGACCGGGAAAATACCATTTTTCGCACCGGCCTCGATCGCCATATTCGCGATCGTAAAACGGTCGTCCATCGTAAGACTTTTCACTCCCTCACCCGTAAACTCCAGCGAGCGGTAAAGCGCGCCGTCTACTCCGATCTTGCCGATCAGGTGAAGGATCACGTCCTTGCCGCTGACCCATTTGCGAAGGCTTCCGGTTAAAACGACTTTGATTGCCGACGGCACTTTAAACCATGCTTTTCCCGTGATCATACCCGCGCCCATATCCGTGCTTCCTACACCTGTAGAAAACGCCCCCAGCGCCCCATATGTACACGTATGGGAATCTGCGCCAATACACGTTTCACCTGCCACGATCAATCCTTTTTCCGGAAGGAGGGCGTGTTCGATCCCCATCTCCCCCACTTCAAAATAATTCGTGATCCCCTGCTCCTTGGCGTACTCTCTCACGCATTTACAATGTTCTGCCGATTTAATGTCCTTATTCGGCGTAAAATGATCGGGGACAAGCGCAATTTTATCCTTATCAAATACTGTCTTTTTATTTAGCTTCGCAACCTCATGGATCGCCACCGGCCCGGTAATATCGTTTGCCAGAACCATATCCAGATCTGCTTCGATCAGCTGTCCAGCCGTTACCTGGTCAAGCCCGGCATGGGCCGCCAGTATTTTCTGTGTCATAGTCATTCCCATCGTTGTTTCTCCTTTCATTATTCGGTTTGAGCCTATGTTTTAACATTATAGCAGAGAATGGGGAAAATGTAAAATGGTGCTTTTTATTTACCTAATTCCTCTACTGTTATACATTTAATTTCTTTAAACTGTCTCAATTGCTTATTATTTGTCAAAAACAGATCACAATGAGACAGACTCACAACTGCTAACTGTAAAGCATCCATTGATTTAAATCCTTTAAATTGTGCTTTTATTCAATAAAATATATAAAAGGTGCCGTGTCTACAAAAAACGTTTCAAAATCTATCATTCTCACGCATCTCCCTCATATATCCATCTACATTTTTCCCTCGTTCACTAGGTATAACAAAGCTATTCCAATCTACAGATTCTTTTCTGGCTTCCTTCTGCGGATAACTTAATAATGTAACCACTGCTTCCGTTCCTTCAAATTCCCTTATATCATCATCTTTTATAACAACGGTATTACCTTGTACAACTCCTTTTACTGCTGCTAACATGGTAGAACCTCCCTTCCCCGGTACTCTGCCTCCTGTTCTGCCAGTTTCTGCCCGTTACTATCATACTTTGGAAACCTTTTCTCATGTGAAAAGATATAAAATGGACTCAGCATCACCCTCGTCAAGCGCAATCTGTGCGTCATATTCAAAAAGCCTGATCGTCATCTTCCCATCCGGTAAACCGCTCTCACACTCAACATGGTATTTCTTTGGCACCTTCTCGAAAATCGTAAAATTCGTATCCGTGATCCGTTTTTGATCCGCCGCATCCTGCTGGTCTAAAAAATGTTCGTTTGGGAAAAAACGGATTTCTTCCTTCCCTGTATAGGTTTCCCCGAAAATCTCATTGACCACAGGGATGACCAGCTTTCGGCAGTCATTTAATATTGTACGAAATGCTCCATCGTATATATTTGCCATATCTCCCCTCCTATTTGTGCCCTTATCATAACACTTTTTCACTCCGGATTCAAGCCTTTCAAGCCGCTTTACCCTCACTTTCCCCTGTGTATCACCCAATACTCACCCAGCATTTTAATCCGTCCCTTTGGCCGAACGGGTAAAATTATACTATTCCACAAAAACATGTGAATTTTTTCCAATATTTTATCTTTCAGCATACACTTTCAACCTGCGAAACGTTTCAAAATATGTCCCATTTGGCTGCCGTGTCCTCTTTATCATTTCTGCGATCACCTCATCACGAAACCCCGCCTTCACTTCATCTGGCACAGATGCAAGAAATGGGACAATACATGGTTGATCGATCCAACGGATCAATTCCTCCTCATTCGAAAAATATCGATCCCTGTTCACCTCCATGATCGAAACATTCGAAAATCCGATCGAGGCTATCAATTCTTCATACTGCGATTTCGAAGGCATGAACCACGGCCACTCAAAATTGCTAAAATATCCCGCAAATTTACCATCCCTTATTTTTCTCCGGACCACATCAATAAAATTAGAACAATTACCCGCGCCGCCAAAATCCCATAATAGGATTCCCTCCCTCTTCAATGCCCGATACGCATTTTGCAACAATCGTTCATGATCTTTGACCCAATGTAATGCCGCATTCGAAAAAAAAATATCAAATTCATTCCGATAATTTATCTCATTAATATCCATCTGTTGAAATTCAACATTATCTCTCATAATACCTTTTGCTGTCTCGATCATCCCCCTCGACGCATCAATCCCTAATACTTTTCCAGCCGGTACAACGAAAGATAATTGTTCTGTTAAGACGCCATCCCCGCAGCCTAAATCTAAGATCCTCTCATTCCCTTTCAGACTAAGTTCCGATATCAGCGTATTTCCCCACTCCTTCTGGTGTGAGGAAGCCAATTTGTATTTTTTTCCATCAAATTCAAATGTTTCCAAAGGATCACACCACCTTTTGCTCTTCTGTGTTGAATTATATCACCTACCATGATATAATTCAAATATATAGTTTTTATGAAAACCATAAATTCAATTTATAAAAAGAAAAGGAGAACGCACTATGGATATCATGGATCACCTTGCCAAATACAAAATATTTCTGTCAGTAGCTGAGTGTAAAAGCATATCAAAAGCAGCAAAACAATTATATATTTCCCAGCCTGCTGTAAGTATTGCGATCAAAAGACTCGAAGAAAGTTTAAATACCACGCTTTTTATCCGAAGATCGAAAGGCGTTACTCTCACAGAAAAAGGAAGATTACTATATGAAAGCGTAAATCAGGCGTTTCATTTGCTTTCGGAAACCGAACAGATCCTGACCTCATCAAAAAGCACGGGATACTTGCGGATCGCCGCCAGTCATGTATTGTGCAAATATTTTCTCATGCCTTACCTGAAAACATTTACTCATCAATATCCAGATACCGATGTGTCCATTACCTGTACCTCTTCCTCGAACGCCTGCGCCATGATCGAAAACGGCGAGATCGATCTGGCCCTCGCAGCAAAGCCGGACAAATTAGGAAACTCACAATATCATTCTCTGGGAATCATTGAATATATATTTGTCTGTACTCCTGCATATCGAAATAAATGTAACTGCTCAGATGATGAAATTTTTCAGTATGGAAATATCATGATGCTAAACAAAGATAATGGTTCCCGGACGCATATAGATAATTACTATGCGAAACATAATATCATTCCGTCGCACATGTTAGAA
>CAJTTQ010000122.1 GCA_910579145.1 uncultured Eubacterium sp. | reverse complement strand
AAGAAAACGCAGCACAGATAACCCATGTCGCTTAAAAAGAATAGGGAATCCGTTCCCTTGTCGCCCCACTTCTCATATTCCGCCACAAAGGCTTTATATAACTGGCTGAAAAACACGTTGCTCACACCGAGAAGAACGAGATATGCCAATATGATCTGAGGTGATTTTAGAAATAGTTTGATCGTTTTCACAAAACTTTTCATGCCTATACTCCTTTCCACGATCATTCGATCGCTCGTTCTGATCAGAGTATAGGATACATTTGAATTTGCTTCCATCGAATTTACTTACGGGAACTTACGGTTTTGTAAGGTTTTAGGGAAACGGGCTTACAAACGCCCGCCCCTCTCTTTTTTTCCATTTACAAACATTGCCGCCTTTCGGGTAATGCTTCTGGGAAACATCCTCGCTAACACATTTGCCGCCTTTGTCTGCCATCCATAATAAACAAGCGCCTTTCCCTTCATCATGCCGTCATATCCCGCCCTTGCAACTGCAGCCGCATCCGATACGTGCAGCAGTTTAAACATCCGGGAATCCTGCAAGCCGGCATTTTTTTCAAATCCGGTTGCCACCGGCCCCGGACAGAGCGCCGTTACAGAAACATGATACGGCCGAAGTTCCTCCGAAACCGCTTCCGAAAACGAGCGCACAAAACTCTTTGACGCAAAATACACCGACATGTATGGGCCGGCACAAACCGAAGCCAGCGATGCCACGTTCAGGATCCTGCCTCTCCTGCTCTTACGCATCTCGCCGCCGAATAAATACGTCAAATGGGTCAAGGCCGTTATATTGATATCAAGCATATTCTTCTGCCGCTGCCAATCCGTGTCAAAAAAACAGTTATGATTCCCGAATCCCACATTATTTATGAGTATTTCTACCCGCCACCCCTGCGATTTCACATAGTGATACAATTCTTTGGGAGCATGCTCTTTCGCCAGATCGGCTGAAATAATCTGCACACGGATCCCATAGGTTGATGTCAGGGAATGTTTGATCTTTTTCAACCGCTCTTCATTCCTCGCCACCAAAATGAGATCATGTCCCCGCACCGCAAATACCCTGGCAAAAGCAAGGCCAATTCCACCGGTCGCACCGGTGATCAGTGTATAATCTGCCATCTTTCTATTACCCCTTTCTCTTTCCAGTAACAGACCGCAAACGCCTTTCCTTTTTCGTTTTCAAAAGCCTCCACTTGGATCATTTTTTCTGTTCCATCCTAAATCCTCATACTCCACCACCATATTGATCCGGCTGTCGATCCGGTATGTCGCGCCGCGCATATCTTCATAGTACGTATACTCTGCCCCTTTCCATTTCTGCGGCAGCTTCGCTTCTGTCATCATGTCATCGTCTTTGCCCACAAAATCGGTAAAGTCCCATGAAAACTGGAATGCGGCCTGCTTGCCATCCCCTTCGGCGGCCGCCACCGTATCCGTAAAACCGTAATCTTTGGATACATATTTCGTGAGCCGGCTATTTTCATAGTGGAAATCCAGTCTCAAAGTAATCTCATCCACACGTTCCGCGTTTCCCAGATTGCAGTCTAACTGTTCGGGCGTCTCACCATAACAGATACGCCAAACGCCATTTTGCTCCAGTTCCTTCACAACCTCTGCCGGCATATTGTTCCGGATCACTTTCATCCGCGGGCACACCAGGTCCCGCCAAGCTGCCTCGGCCTCCGCCACCGTAAGATATTTTATGATTGAGACCCTCTTCTTTTTCACGCCCGATTTACTCAGTCCCTCGTAATGTATCTCCCCGTTCTTCCGCTGAAATACAGGAGAATAATCGTCATCCGGCAGCGTGCAGATACAAAGATCGTCCTCATCGGATACATGATACCCCGTGATCATACCGTCCTTACCAACTCCAAAAAACCGGTACTTCATAAAATTTCCCGCCCTCGGTTCTTTCGCCTGACCCTGCCCGAGCACAAAATCATTTTTTTCTCCGTCACCATCATAATCTGCCAGCTTGATGTCAAATCCGTCTTTGGGAAAATAAAATATCCCGCCCAACTCAAAATCCACCTCGCATACGTCGATCACCTCATCCCCCTTGCTCGTCTGGATCATCAAACGATCCCCGAACATATAATTTTCATCCGTTCCGCCCGAGAAACACTGAACCTCCACCCGGTAATCATAAACGCTGGCCACGGCTGCAATCCCGTACTCCCCTGTCAAAAGTTCTTTCCCTGACTTCGTTTTTCCTTCCAAAACTTCATCTTCTACCGCCCCTCCCTCTGCCTCCTGGGAAATATCTTCCTCCTTTTTGCCCTGGTCCGGTTTTGCATTCGTCAGGCAGATAACGCCCACTGCCAATATAAGTATAACCGCCGCCCCACTGATCCATGTCCTATATTTTTTTGATGCCATAATATGCTTCACCCTCTTTCTAACGTCGGATTCCCCAAACGATGTCACGCCGAGCCCCATATTCCTCTGATTTACCGCAAAACCGAGAAGTGATCTGCTGTAATCTGCCCGGATATCTTTACTGCTCTGCCGCAGCACATACTCATCGCAACTCATCTCCATGTCCCTGTTCATAAAAAACCAGGCAATCCAAAACAGGGGACAGAACCAGTACAGACAGAGAATCGCAAGCGCGATCAGCTTGATAACGTTATCTTTCCTCGCGATGTGATGTTTCTCGTGCTTTATAATATAATCCTGTTCTTCCTCCGAAAGACGGAATGGGATATAAATGCGCGGTTTTACAAATCCCATGACAAACGGCGAAGGGATGCCGCCGCATTCATATATATGATCCCTCAGCAATACAGACGTTCTGACTTTCCATTTCACTAAAATCAGGAGCAGCACATTCCAAAAAAACAGGCCAAACACCCCGCACACCCAGACAAATGAACCATATGTCACAAACCGGCTCATCCATGCTTCTGACAGGCCTTCCACCTTCCATCTGCCCCCATCGTCCTTGTCCTGCCCTGCCATCGCTTCCCCTGCCGCATCCGTTTTATTCCCCGCCCCACTTTCATATAAAGTATCCGTATTCTCGCTTTTATCCGCTGCCAGACTATCGTGGAAAGTATCGGTCTTCTGTATTGACTGTGGATCCGTTTCCGGCGCAGTTACGAGCGGATCAGCCGCCTGATCTGCTGACGGAACCATCACCGAGGTTTCTGATCGCGTTTCTGACAGAGAGCTGCCACCCGACTGCCCTTCCTGATTTGGAGAGGCATATGCCCCCTCTGCACTCTGTTCATTCACCCTGATGATTTCACAGGAATCACCCAGCAGGTTAAATACGCTAACAGAAGATGTTATTTCCAATGGACAGAGGATGCGGAGCAAAACGATGGACCAAAGCATATAACTATATTTTTTCGGGAACCGTCCCATAAAAACTCTCACGGCCAAAATCAGAGCGATGATGACAGATATCATCATGCCCGAATTAAAAAAGTAAGCAAACCATTGATCGATCATATGTCCCCTCCCTTCCCCAAAGCAGCGTCAATGATCTTTTTGATCTTCTCCGCTTCTTTTTCCGAAATCTTCTTTCCTCCAAGAAAGGCATTCAGAAACTGCGGCAGCGAACCGCCAAATGTCCGCTCTACGAAATAGTTAGATTCATCTTTTTGAACCCGTTCTTTTGCGATCAAAACGGAAACTACGGCGTCTTCATTTTTTATATATCCTTTTTCCGATAATTTCTTGATCGTTGTATAAACGGTAGACTTTTTCCACCCCAGTTCCTCACCACATATCCTCACCAGTTCACCGGATGGAACCGGCGCATGTTCCCACACGATGCTCATAAATCGGTAATCGCTGTCACATAATTTTAGATAGTCCATAGGTTGTTCCTCCTGTCTGAACATGTCCCCCAGCATCTTCGGTCTATAACCGCCAACCTTCACTTTTAGTCTATAACAACCGACCAGCTTTGTCAAGAAAAAAATACCCTCTTTTCACTGAATATTTTTTCCACTACAGAATTTTATACATCCGGTGCTTGACGATGGGTTTCATGGGTTCTCGATGCTTAGTCATATCTCGCCCTTTTCTCTCAGATAGGTAAGCAATCCCTCGCATCCTTCTACTACATCGTCGTAGGTTTCATCGAAATTACCAGTATACCACGGGTCCGCGATATCTCGGTCGGATCCTGCAAAAGTTAATAGCTTATAAACTTTTCCCTCTGGGTCTCCTTTGAGCATCCTGCCTAGATTCCGCATATTCCATGTATCCATGCCGATCAAGTAATCAAAATTATCGTAGTCACTCCTTGAGATTTGTGTGGCTCTGTGCGGTATGACAGGTATGCCTACTTCCTTCATTTTCCTGATCGTGCCCCTGTGAGGAGGGTTTCCGATCTCCTCTGTGCTGGTAGCCCTCGAATCAATGTAAAATTGATCTGATATATTTAGATTATTTACCATGTGCTGAAAAACGAACTGACTCATTGTGCTGCGGCAGATATTGCCGTGGCAGACGAATAGTATTTTTATCATGTTTTTTATAACCTCTCATATCTCGTTAAATCTTCTTATATCCTTATTTTCCAGCGCCTCTGGCAATCCACTCAAAATATGGTTTTTCTTATAACTTCTTAAAACTTCTCATATTTTTCCGGTCGATTGGCCCAAAGTTTGGCACTAACTTTCAAAGTTTGGGCCACCAGATATTTTTACCGTTTTCTCATGGCAGAATGGCACTGAAAAACTCTTTATTTACGTTATTTCCTTTTAAAAGTTTACGACTTTGCAACCGTTTTTTTCTGCTTTTTTATTCTGTTTACTAATTTCTCTCTGAACCCTGCTCAGTTCCTGTTTTGCATCCTGCAAACCTAAATGAGTATACGTGTTCAAGGTGACACCTATATCCGAATGTCCCATTAAATACTGAAG
>CAJTTQ010000121.1 GCA_910579145.1 uncultured Eubacterium sp. | reverse complement strand
TATGAAAGCATGAGGCCCTGCTTCATGAGCGAGGGGCATTTTCTGAACCAGTTTTTATGGGAAAATTACTACCACACAAAATTTGCCTATGATGATACCGCCCTGTATCTGTTTTTTGAAAAGGACGGGAAAAAAGGCGCTTTTTGCCCCCTGTGCCCCGTCGATCACCTGGCGGAAGCGTTCCGGCGCATGCAGCGCCATTTTCACGACGTATGGGGTGCGAAAATGAATGTATTCCTGATCGACACGCTGACAAAAGACGTATGGGAGAGCGCCGGCCTGCTGTCCGGCTATACCATCCACGAGGACCGGGACAGCGCGGACTACATTTACGAGGCGGAAAAACTGAAAACCCTGAGCGGACGCGCCCTGCACAAGAAAAAAAATCTCGTCAACGCGTTCCAGCGCGAATACGAAGGGCGCTTTTCCTACGAAACACTGAGCTGCCGCAACATCGAAGAGGTAAAGGACTTCCATGAAAAGTGGCTGGATGAGCGGCGTGTCGATGATAAGTATAACTGCATTGATAACGAAGAAGAGGGCGTTTATCGTCTGCTCGGCAACTGCAAAAGCGTAGACTGCCATATGGGAGGCATCCGCATGGACGGCGACCTCGTAGCCTATTCGATCGGCAGCTACTGCCCGTCGATCCAGTGCGCGTTCATCCATATCGAAAAGGCGAGAACCGATATCAAAGGTTTGTATAACTACATCAACCAGCAGTTCCTCATCCACGAATTCCCACAAGCGCGCTATGTCAACCGGGAAGACGATCTCGGACAGGAGAATTTAAGAAAAGCGAAGCTGTCCTATAAACCGATCCGTCTGGAGGAGAAATTTTATCTGTATGAAACATAGATACTCAAAACGATACGCCGTATCATTTCATAAAAGGACTGCCGCACTGGATCCTCGATCAAACTTTCGATCGTTCCAGTGCGGCAGTCCCTTTTTTATCACCGGATCATTTTACCGTAAATCCGGCTTTCTTTATTTTTTTCTTATAATCTTTTGCTTTCGCGGCAGGAAGTTTAAACTTCGCCGTCCTAGAAATGCCCTTAAACGCATTCTTTCCGATTGCTGTGATCTTCTTGCCCTTGACCACAACCTTTTTCAGCTGCTTACATTTATAAAACGCCTTGGTGCCAATCTTCGTAACCGATGCGCTGATCGTAACGTTCTTCACATATTTGTTATTTGCCAGCGCTTTTGCTGCTATTTCCGTTACCGGATACGTTGTTCCCTGATACGTCACTTTCGCCGGGATCGAAACGGTCTTGCTTTTTTTGCTCGCCGGCCCCACGTACTTCAGGGTGATTTTTCCCGCTCCTGCTTTCGCAACATATTTATGTTTGCCCACCGTAACTTTCTGACCCTGTTTCAGGGCAGCCGGCGCCGGTGTGGCAGAAGGCGAAACCGTAGGCACAGAAGGCTGGTTTGTGCCAGCCGGCGGAACTGACGGTTTTTGTGATTCAGGCGGTACCGGTTTGTTCGTCTCATCCGGTGCCGCAGATGGCCCGGCCGTCTCATCGGGCGCTGCGGATGGCCCAGCCGTTTCATCCGGCGCTGCTGTCGGCCCAGCCGTCTCATCTGGCGCTTGTGTCGGCTTAGCTGTCTCACCTGGTGCTGCTGTCGGACTGTTCACCGGATCCACCGTAACGACGATTCCGATCTCCAGTATCTCATAATGCTCGGTATCTGCCGGTGTAAACAGTACCAGATATTCCGTTTTCCCGCTGTCTGATAAAGAAGGCTTTATCTCCGGCTGTTTCCATGAAAACGTTCCCTCCACATCTGCGGATCCGTTCTTGATCTGAGCATCACTCAAACTCTGACCCTCTACGATCTTATCTGCTTCCGGCACGACATGTATACTCGGCAGTGCCTTCTTGATCGTAAAATCGACTACCGCTTCGGCACTCTTATAGCAGGCCGTGCCGTCGCTTGTCACACGAAGAGTATAATCGCCAGGCTCTTTCGGTACACTGGCCGTATACTCCGAGTCCTCCGCACTCTTACTCTTATATTCGTATGTCAGGCTTCCTAATGACGGATTGATCACTTCCGGCGCAATATCCTCGCCATAAACCGTATCATTACAGATGACCCGCAACGGATTTTCTACTTTATTGATCACAAAATACTTTTTCGTGGAACCAAATGCCACGTAATCGCCCCGGCCTTTGACCGTTACACTACCCTGTCCCGGTAATACGTTACTGCCGTACGATACGGAATAATCGATTCCTTTGCGCAGTTCTTTCCCGCCAAGTGTCACAGTGACTTCCGGCTTGATGCGCTGTCCATTGTAATCCTGCGGCGCAATGTCTGCCACCACGGCATTGCGCATCACCTGATCACTCCATTCATGACCGGTCTCCGCCACGTTTTTATAATACGTAAACGTACCTTCCACGGCATGATAGATCGCGATGTCAAACTGTTTCGTATCATTGAACTCTAACAGATATGACTGCCCTTCCGGTTCGCAAAGAGAACCATACACCGGATCCTCGGATGAAGTCCTGCTGGCAAAATAGTCAAACATGCTGCCATCAAAGTTTGTCTGCGTAAGACCTTCTTCCTTTGTCATGTTAAAGACTCCGCATGCCATCTCGTCCGCTTCCACACTCAGGAACGTAGAAGAACTATATCCACACATGGAAATATCCGGGAAAAAGAAGAGGATCAATTCGGCCGGGATCGTTGAGTCCACATCGGTAATACCCAGCTCTTCCAGATCGGCCTCCTTCGACGGGTAAAGCGCCGTTGGCGTACCAGGATGTCCTTTGTAATAATACTCGTACGATTCCCCGTAATACTGCATGACCATTTTAGCATAGTCTTTGAAATCCGGTTCATAGATGCTGCTCGCGCGGCTGCCCAGTATCATCATAACCGGTTTGCCCGTCTCACCTGCCTCACTGAACATATCGTTATCAAAGTGATATAAATTCTTAAAGTCCTCTGCCCGATTCGCGTTCTGTACGGCAGAAAGCATGCTGGCAATGCTTTTTGGTGTCGAATTTTCTTTTACTTTTGCCAAAACTTCCGCGCTTCCCGAAGTGAAGGTATCGCTATTGCGGCCTACCCACCATTCCACGTTTGCGTCCTCAGCCGCCACCGCCGCGTATCTCTCCAAAATCTGATAATAACGGTTTCCATTCATCCCCAGATATTTTACCCATGCGCCGTCAAATTTTCCTTCTTCGCGGGTCCTCGCCTTCAGATCCTGCCAGTCCTTCCTCATATCCGCATATTTGGATCCGTCGCTGTCATCCGCAAAGGTATCATTGTAAATGGCATACGTACCGCTTCCGTCTGACAGTAGTACCACATGGTACTGCGATTCCGGAATCTGATTCGCCTCAAACAGCACCATCATATTTTCGATGTAGTTATCCGTCGAATACAAGTGAAACCTTGCATTCGGACTGATCTCATACAAATCCCTGACGTAAGCGGACATTTTCTTTCGCGCTCCCAGCCAGTCAACGAATGTTCCGTCATATTCTCCCTCGTAAGCCGTAGGAAGTTTGTACACATGTTCCGGAAGTGTACTCCAGTTCCATGCCGAGAGACGTTCGAAGATGACCATCGTCGGAATCGGATTGCCTTCTGGATCCGATGTGATACAATAGTCGCTGCCTGTCTCATTCCATAAGGAAAGTGAAAATAAAACGGCCGGAAAAGTACCATTGATCAATGCCAGATTATATTGTTCTGCCACGATCCCTACCGTGACAGCATTTGACGCACTCACAACGGCGCCCGATTTCACATATTCCACCGTCACTCTGAATTTTCCAAAATTTTCAAAATCCATCGAATATTCGGTTTTTCCGTTTTCCAATGGGATTGTTTTCGTCACGTTTTGCGTAACTGTATTATCATAATACATTTTTGCCGTAACTTTTACAGAATCGGCCTTTCCATCTGCCAGTATGGCATCGTTTCCTGCGATTCGGAGTGTCAGATCCGTCGCATTTACATCCGTCTGCTCGAGTTCCACATTCCCTAGCTCATTTTCTGCCATTACCGCAGTTGTCGTGACCTCACTTGTGCCAGTCTTCGCGCTTTCCCCTGAAGCGGCAGACGCCAGATGAAATCCCGTTCCTGACAGCGGAGATAATACCATTGCCATCACCAATAATGAGGCAAACGCTCTCCTTTTCCATTTGTTCATTGCTTCATACACTCCTTTGTTTGATATGTTGAATGCTTCGGATCACAAGTATTTGAACCTTTTGATCGTAACATCATATGGTTCTTACAGTAGCATATTTGCATAAAACTGTCAACTATTTCGGAATTTTAAAAAATTGCCATTTCATCAATTCCTCGATGAAATGGCAATTTTTTTTTTATATGCAGCTTCCCAACATCTGAAATTCCTACTTCCTATTTGGCCTTCTTTTCATGCCTGATAATTTAATAAATTCATTCCAATTCTTTTCCACCATTCGGTAACGAGAACGTTAGTCCCACCATCAATAGTAAATGGGCTGCTCCTCATGGAATAGCTTTAGCTGCCAGTGTCATAATGCTTAAACTTGCCATATCTGCTACATATAATTTCTTTTGCTTTATTAATCTGTCCGATAATTTTTTTCTCAAAATCGCTATTTAACTCAATACCAAAGAAAAGAGTTGAAATGTAATCTGAAAATATTTTTTTAAGCAGATATCCCTGACTTTTCAAATTTTCATGATTATTATATAAGCTTGCCTGCTTCTCTCCAATTTGGATAACTGATGGACCCTGACGGTTGCTTATCTCAATATATTTCTCTCGATCAATAAGTCTAAAAAGCTCAGGATTAATAAAAAATAAGGGATATTCCACTCTCGTTTTACACGCTTCCAAAAAAAGGTAGTTATCATAATCAAAAGGATAATTTTGCAATATTTCAATATCAAATTTGTAATCATTATCAATAAATGCGTGCGCAATAGAAAGAGGTGAGGAAAAATATGTTTC
>CAJTTQ010000120.1 GCA_910579145.1 uncultured Eubacterium sp. | reverse complement strand
GATATCCTGACAATTTGAGCATAAATTTTGATTTTTCAAATAAAATAGTATAAAATTTCGCGGGAAGTTTTTATATGAAAGACATTGAAAAAGACAAAGAAAATCTCATCCTTTTTACGAAAGTCGGGGCCATCGTGCTCACATCACTTCTCCTTTTAGCCACCAGCCTTTATCTCTACCCCCAGACCAGCGCCACGATCAGTTCCCACTTATCCAGTAAAGAACTGCCCATATATTGTGTGGGCACTGAAGAGCCGAAAATCGCGCTCTCATTTGACGCGGCCTGGGGAAATGATGACACGGCAAAGATTCTGGAAGTACTGAAAAACAATGATGTCCGGGTCACTTTTTTTATGACGGGCGGCTGGATCGAAAAATATCCAGACGACGTAAAAGCGATCGCCGCTGCCGGCCATGATCTCGGAAACCACAGTGAAAACCACAAGCAGATGTCCACGCTGAGCGCCGAAGAATGCAAAACGGAAATCCTAACCCCTCACGAAAAAGTCAAACAGCTGACCGGGAAAGAGATGATGTTATTCCGGCCTCCGTACGGCGATTATAACGACAATCTCATCCAGGTATGCCGTGAGATCAACTATTTCCCGATCCAGTGGGATGTGGATAGTCTTGACTGGAAAGATTATGACGCTTCCACGATCATAAGAAAAGTGACCGAACACAAACATCTGGGAAACGGATCCATCATCCTGTGCCACAACGGAGCCAAGCATACAGCCGAAGCGTTAGATTCCATGATCAAAACGCTAAAAGAAAAGGGCTTTACTTTTGTATCGATCTCCGAACTGATCTATAAAGAAAACTATACGATGAATCATGAAGGACGTCAGGAAAAAAAGTAACTATATCGTTCCACCGTGTATTATTTTTTCAAGCGTGAGGGCAAAACTACTGCTCTCCCGCTTTCATAACTTGCGCAAAAGTTCAAGACGCAACACAAAATAGTGGTCATGCTTTTTAACGTCATCCACACGCATAACCCAAAACGGCCTTACATCAAAAAGCGCAGCCAGTTAAACCATTTCAGCAGGCCGATCACCCATTTGTCTTTGCCGCTGATTTCCTGCTGCCTGACTCCTTCTGGAATTTCATACTGCTCCTCATCGACCACTTTGGCAGAAGCAGCTTCGTATTCAAGCATATGTTCCCTCAACTGCTGGTTCACTCGCTCACTGTCGATCACGAGCATAAGTTCCGTATCCAGATAAGCACTTCTCATATCCATATTGAACGAACCGATGATGGACAACCGGTTTCCCACCGAAATACTTTTTCCGTGATAGGACACACCGCCCTCATACTCATATATGTTCAGGCCGGTGTCAACCAGCCTGCCTTTATTCTTCAGATAGTCCGAGGCGCCAAACGGATTTCCGTTATTCGCGGCGGAATTAGTCAGAAGAGACGTAGCCGGATTCTGGCGGCAGACCTCCTGCAGGGACGCATACATCCAGTCATTGCAGATCACATATGGCGTGTGGATAACGATTTCACCATCGGCATGTTTCATGATCTCGACCAGTGAATAAAATACGACAGGTTCTTTCGCATAGACATGGATCGGATTGGATAACAGCGTGATCCGGTTTGTTTCCCAGGTCATGGACATATAGTCCGCGGGTTGCGACAGATCCGGAACTTCTCTCTTTATTTCCTCATACAGCTCTTCTAATTCAAGCTTCGCCTCCGCTGCCTTTTCATTTCTCCTGCCCTCATAAAAAGCCGAACAGTCTTCCAAATTCCACACCGAATCAAAATACTGCTCCAGCTGATGGATCGAACTTCGTTCGTCGGCTGGGTCGGTGCTGTACACTAAAACATCCCTGTCATAATTTTGATACCCGTGATCACCCAGAAAATAGTCATATGTATTCCTGCCGCCCAAAAGATAACAATCATCATCCGCGATCACATATTTGTCATGCAGCCGCCCCATGCTTTTCCACGGCATAAGAACATTGATCCGGTTATACACTTTTATTTCGACATGATCCATCGTCGCTAACGCGTAAAAATATTCATTTCTGTCCATCCGCAAAAATGCCGGCATCCCATCTACGAGTATCTGCACCTTTACGCCGCGTTTTGCCGCCTGCATCAGCACGGCCAGCATGCGCTTCCCGCTCTCATCCGCCCGAAATTCAAACGTCGAGAGAATGACCCGATCCTTTGCCTGCTCGATCATTTTCAGACGTTGTCTCAATGCTTCCTCGTTATCTTCTATGATACAGGCGCGGTCAGGGGACACGGTATCCGTGCAGCAATCCTCCGCGCGAAACGACGACCGGTATTCCTCACTGATATCTGGCTGCTTATTGTAGGATAACATGACTCCTAGAAAGAGATACACGACAAATAGGAGCACGGATCCCAGTACGAATTTAATGGCTCTTCTCATTTTTCTCTCCATAGGTGCACGCCTTTTTCGGCTAACACCTCTCTTCGGTTCACATTTTCACGGATCAGGGCATACCCTGTAGACATCAACGGGATAAAGACAAGCATTCCCGTCACGCCGAACAGGCTGCCGCCGATGCTGACCGCCATCAATACCCAGATCGACGGAAGTCCCACAGAATTTCCGACCACCCGCGGATAGATCAGATTTCCCTCGATCTGCTGCAGCACAAAGAACAGGATCAAAAACCAAAGCGCCTGCAGCGGATCATTTACCAGGATCAGAAACGTTCCCACCGCGCACCCCGTAAACGCACCCACAATAGGGATCAATGACGTGACGGCGATCAGCGCTCCCACTGTAAACGCGTAGGGCATTCGGAATATGCTCATGGAGACGATAAACATCACTCCTAAAATCAGCGCCTCCAAGCACTGTCCGGCGATGAAATTGCTGAAATTCCGATCCAGTAACGCCCCGGCCTTCCTCACCTTCCTCCTGACCCGCGCCGGCAGGTAAGCGTTGATGAGCCGGCCGGCCTGACTTGCCAGCTTCTCCTTCTGCGCCAGTATATACAGGGCAAAAACAAACGCGATCGCCGTATTTACCACGCCGGATATGATGCTGCCGGCCACATTAAACGTGGAACCGAGCATATTTCCCGCGCCATTCCTCATAAAATACATGATATTTTCAAGCAGGTCATTCCAATTGATCCCTTTTAGATCGAGCTGGTTCAGCTGGTCTGCCAGCATCGAATCTTCCCTCGTCAGCTTACCAAATTCCTCCATCATTTTCTGGATGAAGGCCGGTATCTTTTTCCCGATCTCGGAAATGGTAAGCGCCATCTGCGGCAGTACCACTCCCACAACGATGGCTAGCACAAGTGCGATCAACACGAGGGTGATCACCATGCTGACGGGCCGTTTCAGTTTGTCTGACGCCTTCCCGTTCCAGCCTTTCAGCCATTTGTTCTCGACCGCTCTCATGGGAATGTTCAAAACGAACGCGATCGCGCCGCCATAAAGAAACGGCTTCAATATGCCAAACAAAAAAGCGGCCCCAAAAAAGACCTTCTCACTATATAGGATCATCAAAACCAAAAAAGCAGCCAGGATCATCAATCTTCTGATCTGCTTTAACTTTTCCCTGCTAAATTCCATATTCTGTTTCCTTTCTTTTGAACCGTACTGGATCTGACGTTTTGTCGCGGCGCCTCTGCAAACGTTTGGCCGCCCGGTCACAGCACAGTGTATCATAACTGCCTGTCATCTGTCAAAGGCTTCACAGAAATTTCCGCATCCAGATATGAGGACATCCTTCCTCCTCCTGCACGCTGCCAAATTCCGCAAAGCCGAGTTTCCGATAAAATTGTGCGGCACGGCACTGGGCATGCAGAACGATCTCCGTTCCACCCCGCAGCCTAACATATTTTTCAACTTCGTGTACCAGGATCGAACCGATATTTCTCCCTCGGCTTTTCGCGATGACTGCCAGTCTTCCCAGTGTATACGCGTTCATTTCCTGATTCCAAAAGACACGGCAGGTCGCAATCGGAGATTGTTCATCTTCAAATAGTACAAAATGCACCGCCGCCTCATCCATCTCATCATATTCCTCCTGAAACCCCTGCTCATCGATAAAAACCTCTTTTCGGATCTCCCTTGCTGGATCTGTGAGTGTTTCGTATATGGCTACTTTCACGATCATTTCCTCCCGTCCATGAAAAAACCAACTGCCAGCCGGCCTTTCATAATATCTTATTCTTAATGCGCAAACAGGCTTCGATGTGCATGATCAGGTGTCTCGAAAATGGCATTTGAATAAGTCCCCGAACAGCCTTATCACACCAATAATCTATCAGCCAAATTGCATGTTCATCTGTACTAACAACATTTAATGATTTCAAATATGCTTTTCTCTCCTCAGGTATTTTCCTTTTCAAGTCGTCATAAGACATTTTTTCCACTATCTTTTCCGTACTGGCTTTCACGTCAAAGATGTATGAATATAATCCTTCCAGATCAAGTTGTTTTGAAAAGACTGAAATCTGATGTTTGACCAGCTCATTTCCCGTTGTAATGATCGGTGAATGGATACGCTCCTGATAATTGCGCTCAAAAAATACTTGTTCATCTCCACTGATCACTGTATGTGCAACGATATCTTCGATACGAAATATATGCCAGATAGAATAGGCAATCGTTTTACTATGATAACCGTCCGCATTTATAAAGGGGATGGCGTCAAAATCTTCTCGGCTTAACTCCTCTTTAAGTGATATTAAAGTTTGCATTAGCTGATGTCGTAATTCAAATAATGTATGGATACCCAATTTATATGTATCTTTTTTTCTCATTTGTAATTGCATTGTTTTATTAAGTTCAGACCATTCCTTATTCATGCTCGACCCCCTTTAAAAATTTTGATTTTATGCTTTAATAAACTAAAAGTTATCATCGTTAAACGTGATAATATCATACTCTTGTTGAGTATCGCTTAAAAATTCTCCTCTCATGATCTCCGGTGGCGCAAGACGACATATTTCTTCAAGTATATCTGCATCCATAGTCATTTCAGTATCAAATGCAATTAAGAAAGAAGCTGTTTGAAGAAAGTCAGCACATTTCAACCACTGGACATAATCATTACCCCACAAATCAATTGCAAGTTTTTCGCAGAGAGTTTCGCCAGTAAATTGTTTGATATTTATTTCGTTACCGTTAATCCATCTCT
>CAJTTQ010000119.1 GCA_910579145.1 uncultured Eubacterium sp. | reverse complement strand
CAGGCAGTTGTCTGATGCCTGTGCAAAATACAGCTTGGGCGGGCTCTAAAAAGCCTGCATTGAGTAAAAAGAAAGTATCGGTCAAAAAGGGAAAGACCATAAAGCTTTCGGTAAAGCGAGCGAAAGGGTATAAGATCAAGTGGAAGAGTAAGAATAAGAAAATCGCCCTGGTGAAAAAATCCGGGAAATACGGAGCAAAAGTGACCGCCAAAAAGAAAGGAAAGACTCAAATTCTGGCGACACTGAAAAAAGGGAAAAAGCGTTACACGCTGAAAAGTTACATAACGGTGACAGAGATGGCCAAACCGTCAGATGTGTCAACACAGCCAGGGGGATCGGTAAATCCGGGTGTTACGGCAGAGCCTTCCGCTGCAGGAACGACAGTGCCGCCGGTTGGAGAGACAGCGGCACCGCCGGCAGGGGAAACAGCGACACCGCCAGCAGGGGAAACGGTGGCACCACCGGCAGGGGAGACCGCAGCACCGGTGACAGCTGGGCCGACAACGAAACCGGACACAAAGCCGACAGTAAAGCCGGACACAAAACCGACGACGAAACCAAACACAGAGCCAACGGTAAAACCGGATACAAAGCCGACGGCCAACCCAGACACAAAGCCGACAGCGGACCCGGACACAAAACCAACGGTGAAACCAAACACAGAGCCGACGGTAAAACCGGAAACAAAGCCGACGGTGGAACCGTCCGTGGAGCCGACAACAAGGCCTGCGCCGGATCTGACAAAAAATATGGCTTCGGCAGCAGTGGTATTGAGCTCGGCGTCAACGATCAAGGCAAGTGTAGGAGAGAATGGTGCAGTCGCGGAGTTTACAGCGGCAAGTCAGTATAATCAGGTGGACTATAAGATGAATGATCCCATCCCGATGAACACCATTGTAAAAGTAGAGTATTCTCTTCAGGTGGCCGGAACACCAGATAGTGTTTCGTTTAAACTGTATGATTCGGAAGGAAAAGAACTGACAAAGATTACCCAGTATAATAAAAAGACTGGCACATATACCATTGAAATACCGGAAGAGTACCAGTCGGTCACGATCTCGCGGTTTGCGATCATGACGAATACCGGACTGGCACAAGGCGTTACCCAGACAGCCACAGCCGTACTGGGCAGCCTGCGTTTCATATCGGCCAGTCAGATCACGCCGACACCGGAACCGACACCTGTGATCACACCGGTTCCGACAGAGAAACCAACGCTGCCGCCTTCTTCGATCGAAGATGGGGTAAAGATGATCCTGAATGCACAGATGCGTTTAACAATTGCCGCTTTGGATGGAGAGCCGGTTTACAATGAGGACGGAAGCGTGACGGTATCCATAACGAAAAATGCTGGAGGGGGCGGTATCGGATTTTATGTGGATCCATCAAAAACCAACGTGGACCTGAGTGAGTATTCGAAAATCGTTTTTGATATTTCAGCGGAGGCAGAAGGGCCGATCTGTTTGAATCAATATATGGAAACGAATTTTTTTGGAAATAATAAAACGCTTGCCAATATAACTGTGAAGCAGGAGAGACAGCAGTTTTCCGCGGATTTGTGGAATGAGGATGCGCTCGGGTTTGGTGTGAGGTATGCGGCGTGGGACAGCAATGCCGTTGCGGATCCATTGAAGCTTACGATCCACTCCATCACGCTGGTCAAGGATACGCGGGATACATCGGATGCGCTGAATAACTACTCATCGCTGTCTAAATTGGCCGAAGTGTACGGATTTAAGATGGGAACGGTTTACAATACGAGAACGGCGACGGATAAAAAGTACGGCGAACTTATGAAATATCATTTCAACAGCATGACGGCTGCCAACGAAATGAAGGCGTACTCGATGCTGAATGAAGCTGGTTCCAAGGAAAACTACAAGGATGAGACCTCGATGCCGGTCATCAACTTTACAAATGCGGATATTATCATGGATTTCGCGAAAGAGAATGGCGTCAAGGTGAGAGGACACGTTCTGGTGTGGGATGCGGAAATGTGTGACTGGTTTTTCCGTGAAGGGTATGATACGAGCAAGGGTTATGCCACAAAGGAAGTCGTTACTGCGAGGCTGAAAAGCTATATCAAACAGGTTCTCGTACATTTCGAGCAGAAATATCCGGGCGTCATTTATTGCTGGGATGTCGTGAACGAGGCTGTCTCAGATGGAGAGGGAGAGCATGCTGACGGAGATGCCCGTATGGTCAGGACGACGAGGGACGGCAAGGTGAACCGGTTCTATGAGATCCTGGGCGATCATTATGTCGAAGATACGTTCAAGTACACGTATGAGATCATTCAGGAACAGAAGGGAACACACCCGGGGTTGGCCGATATAAAACTGTATTATAACGATTTCTCTACGTTCTATCCGACGAAGAGGGATGCGATCTGTGAACTGGTAAAATCCATTAACCAGACGCTTCCAAATAGTGAAGGCGGATACGTGAAATTGTGCGACGGCGTTGGTATGCAGAGTTACATCGGCGGTTTTGGCCAGCAGGCTGGATGTATGAATGATAATGACATTGGCCTGGTAAAGACGGCGATCGAGAAATTCGCTGACTGCGGAGTAGAAGTACAGGTGACGGAACTCGCCGTGCGGAACTATCAGGGCGATGAGACGACGTTGGAGACACACGGGGAATTTTACAACAAACTGTTCCAGACATACATTAACATCAATAAAGAGAGAGAAGATAAACCGTTGAAGGCTGTGTCCATATGGGGAATCGTGGACAGACCGGATATGGAGGAAAGTGATTACAGTTACCGGATGAACGGGACGTATTGCGGTCTGTTTAATGAAAAGCTGGGAGTGAAACCTTCGTTTGTTAAGGTACATGATCTGATGAAAGGTACGGCAGAGTAAAAGACTGATGGTGCGCAGATTGGATTTCACTAAAGAAGAATATAAAGATACCGGGAAGAACCGTCAGGTTTTTCCCGGTTTTTTACAGGCGTCTTAGTAAATAAACGATGTACTCCACCTCCGCGGAATACCCGCCCGGCTTCCCCGGCAGAAAATCTGCCCCGACGCCCAGCATCCCCGCTATCTTTTCAATTTCATCGGTACGGATACCCATGAGGTTTTCCATACGGATGTCCTGCCCGTTTCGGAGCGGGATCTCCCCGGCAATCCGTTCAGGAGAAATCCCGCGAATCTGACATAAATACAAGATCCGGTTACACAAAGCAATGAGAAACTGCTCATTCTGCTCAGTCATTCTATTCCTCCATACATTTAAAATTTACTTCAGTATAGAAAAACTTTGTTGCAATTCTTCGTCAGATTTCGCTTTTTAACAAATAAACCATTTGCCGGTGGCGATGTATTCCCCTTCATACTGTAAGTGGATTTCATACCTGCCGGCGGGTAATCCGTCCACGGGAACTGACACAGCATATACCATCTTGGCAAATTTTTCGCCAACCTGGTACGTATTCGTAAAATCTTTTTCCCATACCATATCCTGGTTTACCAGAAAGATTTTTTCCACTTTATGATCCCGTGCCTGTACCGCGATCAGGTCGTCCACCACGGAAATACGGAACTTTTGGGAAAAACGCTGTTTCCACTCGATGGTTCCTTCGTGTTCCGACCGGACGGGCGGCGTCAGTTTACCTTTGTGCAGATCCAGCGGCCGGCTCCGTTTTTTGTCTGTGATACAGTCTGTCAGACAAATCGGAACAGCCTGGAAGAACCCTTCTGTTATGGAATACTTGCTTAATAGCTCCCCGGTTTCGGCATTCCATTCACTGATGTAGGCATGATCATGCAGATTGGAAGAATTCGCGGATCCCGTCATAGTAAAAAGGCTGTTCTGGCTGCGGTCGAAATAGACATTTGACCTCGTAGGCGACAGTTCACAGGGGATGGCAAAGACCGTCCTGATTTTCTTTTCCTTCTCATCGATCTGGTAGAGACATCCGTAGGATTCCTGCCTGCCGTCATGATACCGGCTCTTTCGTTTTGTGATACAGTGATTATCAAACAGGAGTATCGACATCGTTTTCTTTTGACGATCCATGTGCAGAATTTTCACGGCATGCTGTTGGAAAAAATAGTGAAATTCTTCTCCGGCCGGCGCCAGCATTTTACTCTCCAGTTTCGTGCCTTTATACATATCCGGGGGAGCAGCCACCCACAGTAGTTCATTGGCGGACAGATCCAGTTTGGCGATGGTGTGGAGGTTTCGCAGTGAGATCAATACATGATCCCTGTCACAACAAACAAGGGCATTCAGATGTGCCCAGTCCTTTCGCTTTAGGTATTTTCGGGGAAACAGAGGCCCCAGATCCCATTTTTCCACAATCTCTCCGTTCGCCGTATCATAACAGAGGATCGCATCTTCCATTCGGGAACAAAGGGAACTGGCGGCCGCCAGGATTTCCCGGTCCTGACCGGATAAGGCTTTCGGGCGAGGCGTCAGACAGTGATGGATGCCCCCGCTCACATGAAAGACTTCGTGCGTGCGCCCTGTAAAATCCATTTCATACATGACATTGGAATGGGGATTAATATACGTAGGGGAATTTAATTTCCGATCGGGAAACATAAAGTGTCCGTCTTCATATAAATAGATGCCGTATTGTCTGGGGAGTTTCTCCGGTAATGGCCCGGTAACGATCGTCAGGTTCCGTTTCGCGATCGGTTTCATTTTCCCGGAATACAGCGTTACCTCAACGATGTTTTGATCCTCGGCATACAGTCCTAAAACCGGGATCATATGCTGTCGGGTAAACGCCTTCGTACAATAGGAAAAATTATCTTCCTCTGTCTTTCCCCGCACGATATACTAGACGAGGCATTTTTCATCGGTTTCAAAGACCAGCATGCTGCTGAGCGGCACTTCACCGTAAGGATTCTGGATGATCAGCATATGATCAAACGTAAAATGGAATTTTTGTAAAAGCCACTCCATCGCTTTTTCCTGTTTCCAGCTGTCCCATGATGGATTTTTCTTCCTTGGTGCATTCGTTTTTTTGATCACATTATCCATGCCAGCATCCATGAAGGCGTAAAATTTTTTTAACCAGGCCCCATTCCGGCAGATGTCCCGTTTCCATTTCCTTTTAACAGCAATTTTAACGGTGTCCGGTGCGATGGATAAAAAGCGAAAAATAATATGGCTCATATGTTTCCTCCTAAACGTTGATTGACTCTATAAAGATAAAATTTTATCGTTATAAAGACTATTTCATCTTTGTGTCATTTTTGTTGCAAAAAAAGAAAAAGTTCTTTTTAGAGATATCTTATCATCTATATAAATATAATCTTGCCCGGCTGAATTTGTTATACTATGATAGATTAGGCAATTGCGAAACAAGTTCAAAATCTTGATTCCAATAGGACAAAGGCCCGGTTGAGCCGGACTTACAGGAGGT
>CAJTTQ010000118.1 GCA_910579145.1 uncultured Eubacterium sp. | reverse complement strand
ACTTGCTACAGGGGAACATGCGTGGTAAAAGCAATGGCCTTAGGAAATGACGAAGTTTTTTCATGGAGGTAACGTTGAATGACAATTAGGACAATGAAAATCGAAGATTTTGAAAAGATATATGATTTATGGATACATACTGAAGGTATGGGATTAAATACAACAGATGATTCAAGGGGAGGAATCGCTAAATATTTATTGCGAAATCCTAATACATGCTTTGTTGCTGAGGACAACGAAAAACTCATCGGTGTTATTATGAGTGGACATGACGGACGCAGAGGCTTTATCCATCACACTACGGTCAAGAAAGAATACAGGGGACAGGGAATTGGAAAAAAGTTGGTTGATTCAGCAATGAAAGCTTTGGAAGGAGAGGGTATACATAAAGTGGCCCTGGTGGCATTTGAGAAAAATGTGTCGGGTAATGCTTTCTGGGAAAAGGCTGGATTTACTGTAAGGGATGACCTGGTTTATAGAAATAGAAATATACATCAACTCAAAAGGATTGACACAATGTAACCTATAATATTCACCGAATAAACCGATAGTGATGTAAAAATGGCGTCAGGATCCGGGTATCCGGGGGTGCTTTTTTTATTGGTAGGTGTTAAAAGCGCTGTTCTGGGCATAAGAGAATATGATTGAAATTTATGTCAGATTTGTGCTAGTGTATTATTAAGGTTTTAGTATATGGCAGGAGCAGTAACTCATATGTGCGTTTCAGGATTATAATATATTTAGGATGGTTATACCAGAAAAAGATTCTGCCTGTATTATAAATAAAGGGATGTATTCCAAAGAAGTTCAAACTTCTCCGGCAGTCAAAATCATGAAGTACAAGAAATTATTGGATGAAGGAATTATTACATCGAATGAATTTGAGAAAAAGAAACAAAACTTCTTGATTTGTCTGGTGATAATGGCGGCACGGCAAAATAAGTGTGTTATTGTAAATAAATTCTAGTTAAGGAGATGTTTCTCCCAAAATCCAAATTTTCTATTTGCAAATTTGTCCAAAATCCTGTATACTTATCATGTTATAGTTACAACAATAGGAGGTGAGCGGCGTGGCACTTGCGGTAAATGGTGTTCGGGCCAATCCGTACGTGAATACGGCTTATGCGGATCAGGGGAACGGGAAAACGACGATTACCCCATTTTCCGATATATTAAAAAAAGAAAAAGAACAGGCGGCGGCATCAGTTTCGAGCGCGCAAAAAGCGCAGGCAGCTCAGACAGCATCCTCGTCTGGTGCGACGTCCCCGTCCGGAGCGGTGCCTCCGTCCGGAGCAACGACTCCGTCCACCGGGATCGCGTCAACAAACGGGACGACCGGCAGACTGTCTTCGGATGGAAAGCTGATGACAACGCTGGATGACATATTCCGGCGCGCCTCGGAAAAATATAACATTTCCTATGATTTCCTCACCGCGGTGGCGAAAGCGGAGTCGGATTTTAATCCGAACTGCGTATCATCGGCAGGCGCGAAAGGGATCATGCAGGTGATGCCGTATGAAGCGAAGGAGCTCGGCATTACCGATGTGTTTGACCCCGAGCAGAATATCATGGGTGCGGCAAAGCTGCTGGCCGCGCATTTGGAAAAATTTGACGGGGACACGACGCTGGCGGCAGCGGCTTACAATGCCGGAAGCGGCCGGGTGAAGCAGTATGGCGGCGTTCCGCCGTTTAAAGAGACACAAAATTACGTGAAAAAGATCGCCTCCTATATGAAAGAGGGAGTCAAGGTGCCGGATAAGACCTACACCGTATCTCCTAATAAATTAAGCGGCGATGTGACGAAAAGCCAAGGGCAGAGCACGCAGGCTTCGTCCGGCGCGCAGAACCAGATTTCCGGTGCGGTTCCTGCTACAGATGAGGAATTAAATCAGAGCATGGTAGTCGTGGGAAGCGGCGAACAGGCGGTGACGATGACATACGGCGCTTATTTACGATATTTGGAATTGGGAAGCCTGGGAGTAGGCTGAAAGGAGATTTTAGAAAATGGGTAAGAAACCTACGGTATTGATGATATTAGATGGTTACGGTTTAAATGAAAAGACAGAGGGAAATGCTGTCGCGCAGGGGAAAACGCCGGTGATGGACCGGCTGATGGCGGAGTGTCCGTTTGTCAAGGGAAATGCCAGCGGCATGGCGGTGGGACTTCCTGACGGGCAGATGGGAAATTCCGAGGTGGGACACCTGAATATGGGTGCCGGCCGCATCGTGTACCAGGAGTTGACGAGGATCACGAAGGAGATTGAGGACGGTGTCTTTTTTGAAAACGAGGCGCTTCTGAAAGCGGTGGAAAACTGTAAGAAAAACGGCTCTGACCTGCATTTGTTCGGTTTGTTGTCCGACGGCGGCGTGCACAGCCATAACACGCATATGTACGCGCTTTTGGAACTCGCCAAGAAAAATGGCATTGAGAATGTTTATCTCCACGCCTTTTTGGACGGACGTGACACGCCTCCGTCATCGGGTAAGGATTTTGTAAAAGCGGCGATGGATAAAATGGAAGAGATCGGCGTCGGACAGGTGGCGACCGTGATGGGCCGCTATTACGTGATGGACCGTGACAACCGCTGGGATCGTGTGCAGAAAGCGTATGAGGCGTTGGTACTCGGACAGGGTGAGACAGCCGAGTGTGGCGTCTGTGCGGTACAGCAGTCCTATGATAAAGATGAAACGGATGAGTTCGTGCTTCCGACGGTGATCGTGAAAGACGGGAAGCCGGTGGCGACCGTAAAAGAAAATGACTCCGTTATTTTCTATAATTTCCGCCCGGACCGCGCCAGAGAGATCACGAGGGCATTCTGTGATGATAAATTTGAGGGATTTGAAAGGGCGAAGGGATTTTTCCCGCTTACCTTTATCGCGTTTACGGAATATGATGTGACGATCCCCAATAAGACGGTGGCATTCCACAAAGTGGAGATCACCAATACGTTCGGGGAGTTTTTGGCAAAGAACGGTTTGAAACAGCTCCGCACGGCGGAGACGGAAAAATACGCGCACGTTACTTTTTTCTTCAACGGCGGCGTGGAGGAGCCGAATGAGGGCGAGGACAGGCTGCTCGTGAATTCTCCGAAAGTGGCAACCTACGACCTGCAGCCGGAGATGAGCGCGTACAAAGTGTGTGAGGGTCTGGTCGATGCGATCAAGTCCGACAAATATGACGTGATCATTGTCAATTTCGCGAATCCGGATATGGTCGGCCATACCGGTGTCGAGGCGGCGGCGATCAAGGCGATCGAAGCGGTCGATGAATGTGTGGGAAAAGTCGTGGAGGCGATCAAAGAGACAGACGGGCAGATGTTTATCTGTGCCGACCACGGAAATGCGGAGCAGTTGATCGACTATGAGACAAAGCAGCCATTTACGGCGCATACGATCAATCCGGTACCGTTTATTCTCGTCAATTATGACGAAAACTTCACGCTTCGTGAGGGTGGATGTCTTGCTGACATAGCGCCGACCCTGATTGAGATGATGGGGATGGAGCAGCCGAAGGAGATGACAGGAAAGTCGCTTCTCGTTCGGAAGTAAATAGTGAAAATGAACTTAGTTTTGGGGCTGCGGTTTTCGGTCAGCCCCTTTTTGCATGAATGGAATGGAGAGCAGAGCATGATGTCTGGTAAAGTTGTTGTCGGGATGTCCGGCGGAGTGGATTCGTCAGTGGCGGCATATCTCTTGAAAGAGCAGGGGTATGAGGTGATCGGTGTCACCATGCAGATCTGGCAGGAAGAGGCCCTGCATGTGCAGGAGGAAAACGGAGGCTGCTGCGGGCTGTCGGCGGTGGAAGACGCCAGACGGGTGGCGGATCATTTGGGCATCCGCTATTATGTCATGAATTTCCGTGAAGAGTTCCAAAAACATGTGATTGATTATTTTGTCGGTGAATACAGGAAAGGGCGGACGCCAAATCCGTGTATCGCCTGCAATCATTTTGTAAAATGGGAGTCTCTTCTGCAGAGGAGTCTGGAGATCGGGGCGGACAGCATAGCGACCGGGCATTACGCGCGGATCGAGCGGCTGGCGAATGGCAGATACGCGCTCAGAAAATCGGTAACGGCGGCGAAAGACCAGACCTATGCGTTATATGGACTGACGCAGGAACAGCTGGCCCGTACGCACATGCCAGTCGGGGACTATGAGAAGGATGATGTGAGGAGGATCGCGGGAGAGGTCGGGCTTCCTGTGGCGTGCAAGCCGGACAGCCAGGAGATCTGTTTCGTGCCGGATGGTGATTATGCGGCTTTTATCGAGCGCGAGACGGGCCGGGCGGACGAGGCGGGGAATTTTGTCGATATACACGGAAATGTACTAGGCGTCCATCAGGGAATTACGCACTATACGATCGGCCAGCGAAAAGGACTGGGACTGGCGATGGGGCATCCGGTTTTTGTCACGGAGATCCGGCCGGAAACGAGGGAAGTCGTCATCGGGGAATCAGAGGATGTGTTCCGCACGACTTTGCGCGCGAGCGGTCTTAATTTTATGTCCGTGCCGGAGTTTGACGGGGGAGTGCGGGCTGTGGCGAAAATCCGTTACAATCACCGGGGCGACGACTGTTCGGTCCGTATGGTGGGACGGGATACAGTGGAGGTCGTGTTTGACCGGCCGCAGCGGGCCGTGACGCCCGGGCAGGCGGTTGTATTTTATGATGGCGAGTATGTGATGGGCGGCGGGACGATCCAGTGAATAAGTGTTATTACATGAACTTATGCCAGTACCGGATATATTCCTGGGTTGAGCGCGCAGAAGCGGAGGAAGGCAAAAAAGTGGATGGAAAGTGAAAACATGGAAATCATAATAAAAAAGAATGAGGCTGAGATCAATGAAAATGTGGCGAGCGGGCTTTTGGTGATTTGGGGAGTTGTCCTGCTGGTTACTTTACTTTGTTGGAGTGGAGTATTTGATATTTATTTTGACATGACGATTGTTCTGCTGTTGGTAGCGTTGGCCACTTTGGTTGTACCTGCAGTTATGATATTAAAGTTTCATTTTTATAATAATATGATGAAATATCTTATTGTGACTGCAACAGCAATTATGGCAGGAACGTCATATGTGTTATTTACGTTTCAAGCTGTAATCGTTTTTGTAGTCCCCACTTTAATAGCCGGATTATATATGAATAAACGCCTGTTATACTATTCCGGAATACTCACAGTTTTGGTTATTATTCTGGTCCATTTGATTACAGGAATATATTTATGCCAGCCGTGGATTGAGCCATTTACAGGTATGGAAAAAATTCTTAGGTATGGTGCAATGCCAAGATGCTTGCAGTATTTAGGGTGCTTTTTACTTATAAAGTTGATGGTGGACCGATATATGGAAATAATTATCCATACCGTTTATACAAAAGAGAACTCAACAATTGATATGGATAAGAAAATGGCAGAAGAAAAAGAATTTGAGATGATGTTGCAAGCGTTGACAGAACGTGAGAGATCTGTTTTTGTATTGATTGTACGTGGGTATACTAATATGCAGATTGCTGACAAATTATATTTGTCTAATGGAACCGTAAAAAATTACATATCTACTATCTACGAAAAGATTGGAACTAAAGAAAGAAACTCTCTTATCATGAAATATAATGGTTATGTGAAAGAAGATGACTAAAGTCATATAAAGTAATGACCGATGTAACTTCCTTTTTGTGAATGTATTTTATACATTAAAAAGCTAGAGATGAGCAAAACGCACTAATTCAATAGCGGGGTTTGGCAGTTAGCCTTTGTGTATTCTGAATATAGGTTTTT
>CAJTTQ010000117.1 GCA_910579145.1 uncultured Eubacterium sp. | reverse complement strand
AAAAACCAAACTGAGGCTTTTAGCCGAAAATCCTTCCCATCCTTCACTCCGCACAAAACGTATTCAGGGAACTGCGGATCTCTTTGAGTGCAGCGTCAACATGGACATCCGCATTATCTGGTTTTATGAAGGCGATAGAATGATCATTCTGGTGGATGTAGGTCATCATGATATACTAAAGCAATTCTAATGCTTCCCCCATATCCCCATTTATACATATTGACCGCTCTTCAATCTCCCCCGGCGCAAAAGCCTCTCCCTTGTTTATACAGACATAAACCGTGTTCGGGTTTTCCGCAGTCATCTGCCAGAACGGATATTTGATAATACCGGGTGTGTTAAAGCCTACGCCTAATTCCAACAGTACACTTCTTTTCTGCTTCAATTTTCTCAAAAAAGCTTCATAACGCCCAGCCGCCTCGTGCCACGTTTCATCCTCTATAAAATACTGGTCGCTCCGAAGGTTCATCGTCATATTGCCGCCGCACACCGGGCATTTCGGCACCAGATACGACGGAATCCGGCATCCTGTCCTTTCCCGGTCCATCTGGCGAAACAGCTCCTCCGCCTCATAAACCTTCGGGTGGCACCCCTTCTCGCACTGGATATTTCCATAATCTCCCTGCGTGGCAAAGATACGCTCCTCCTCAAACCCGGCTTTTTGAAACTGGTGATCCACATTTGTCGTCAGCACAAAATAGTCCCTTTTTTTTACCATTTCATAAAGCTTCTGATACAGAGGCATGGCCGGTGGCAGAAATCGGTTTATCATACTGTGTTTTGACCAGTACCCCCATTTTTCCTCCTGCGTGGGAAATGGATAAAAACCTGCCGCGTACATATCCGGCATATACTCCGCGCCGTACTTCTCTATAAATTCTGCAAAATGATCGGTAAACCTTTCTCCACTGTATGTCAGCCCGGCAGCTGTAGAGACGCCTGCCCCCGCGCCGATCAGTATGACCTCCGCTTCCTTGATCCATGTGCGTGCCTGCTCCATCTGTTTTTCATAAAAGAGATCTCTCTTCATACCTTGCTCACTCCGATCTAATATATGGGAACAGCCGCCCCTGCCAGCAGCCATTCCCCTTCATTCAACGACTTTCGTATGACACGCCGGCCACCTATTTCCTCACCACCGAAATCCTCTGCCGGATATGATCTCCTTTTTCTATCTCATCCACCATCGCGATCGCGTAGTCCGCATAACTGATCACGCTTTCGCCTCTTTCATTCAATGTCAATTCCTCCCCGCCGAGAATATACTGACCGCTTCGTTCCCCTTCCGCCTGAAAATCTCCGGCGGGACTGATATACGTCCACTTCACGTCATTCCTGCCGCGGAGTTCCGACAACGCCCTTGCCATAGCCGCCGCTAACGGTTTGAACATATCCGGAAAATCGGGGCCGTCGGACACACAAGCCGTATATTCCGGATTTACATAAAGGCTGCCGGCGCCGCCCACGACAAGAAGGCGGGTCTCTGTGCCAGAAAGCGCGTCACACAATATGTTCAATGTCGTACTGTGGAGCGGGAGTTCATCTTCCGTCCAAGCGCCAAATGCGTCCACTACCACATCAAACCCCGCAAGGTCCTCCGCCTTTAGATCAAGTATATTCTTCGTGATCGTTCCAGAGGCTGACGACTTATTTTCTCCTCTGACAATGGCAGTTACATCAAAATCTCTGTCAACAGCCTCCTTTGTAATGAGTTTTCCTGCCTTGCCATTTGCACAAACAACTGCGATTTTCATAATCATTCACCTTTCCTTTCTTCGCCGGCAGATTTGAGATCATATCCAGCTCCATGTTTCAATTTGTTGTAACTTTCTATATTACATCTTATATTGTTACTATATCATGTTTTTAATGTAACGTCAACAGTTACAACAAACTTTTTTAAAAAAAATTCCGGGTGCGTCAAAATTAATGGAACGCCCCGAAATTTTCTACTTACCTTTCACATATTTTTCCGTATCCTTTTTTAAATCTGCCAGCGTAAGCGAAGCCAGTTCATCTTCCATCGCCTTCTGCACACGGAGAAGCTTAGCATCCAAAATGGAATGTATATTCCGCCCCACCGGACAATCTGTACTGGGATTTTCATGAAAATGAAATAACTCACCGTGTTCGATACATTCCACAGCCCGGTATATATCCAAGAAGGTGATCTCCTCCAGCGGCCTGGCCGCCGTAGTCCCCCCCGTTCCACGCGCCACGTTGATCAATCCCGCCCCTTTTAACTGTCCCAAAATCTTTCGGATCACGACGGGATTAACGTTTGTGCTTCCCGCGAGAAAATCACTCGTAACCTTATATTCACTTCCAAATGTATCTATGCAGGCAAAAATATGGATTGCCAATGTAAACCGGCTTGAAATCTGCATCTTACCAACCACCTTTCCCTTTTCATCACCTTGCAACCTAAAGTCTGTTTCACAGCCTAAAGTCTGTTTCACAGCCTAAAGTCTGCTTCACAGCCTAAAGTCTGTTTCACAGCCTAAAGTCTGCTTCGCAGCCTATTATCTCCCCCATAAAATAAAACCCGCGGCTCTGTGTCAGCCGGACGCGGCAGATCTTCCCGATGCACGCCGTCGTTCCCTTGCAGTGCACGACGGCATTCGAAGACAGTCTTCCCGTGATCATTGACGCATCGTGATCATTGACTTCTTCCATCAATACATCCACTTCCTGCCCCACTTTTCCATCCGTAATTTCCTTTGAGATGGACTGAATGGTCTGCAATAGCCGCTGAAAACGCTCTTTTGTCACATCATCCGGCACCTGGTCTTCCATCGCGGCCGCAGGCGTACCCGTCCGCTTTGAGTAGATAAAAGAATACACGCTGTCATACCGTACCTGCCGGACGACACCCAGCGTTTCCAAAAAATCCTCCTCCGTCTCTCCCGGAAATCCGACGATCAGATCCGTCGTCAGGGAAATGTCCGGCAGACGCTTTCGAATGCGCCCCACAAGGTTCAGATAATCCTCCTTCGTATAGCGGCGGTTCATCTTCTCTAAAATCTTCGTACTTCCCGACTGGAGCGGAAGATGCAGATGAGAACAGATTTTTTTGCTCTCCGCCATAACGTCGATCAGTTCATCCGACAGATCCTTCGGATGGGACGTCATGAACCGGATTCGTTCCAGCCCGTCCGTTTTCTCAACTTCACGTAAAAGCTGCGCGAAGTTCACGTCAACTTCCAGTGTGTTCCCATACGAGTTCACATTCTGCCCCAAAAGCATGATCTCCTTGACTCCGTCCGCTGCCAATGCCCTGACTTCCGAAAGGATCTCCTCCGGCCGCCGGCTCCGTTCCCGGCCGCGCACATACGGGACGATACAGTAACTGCAGAAGTTGTTGCAGCCGTACATGATATTTACGCCGGCCTTAAATGGGTACTTCCGCACGCTCGGCAGATCCTCGACGATCCCCTCCGCCTCCTGCCACACATCGAGCACCATGCGTTCTGACACCAGATGCGTATACAATATTTCGGCCAGCTTATATACATTGTGGGTTCCGAAGATCATATCGACAAACGGATAACTTTTCTTTATTTTTTCGACAACGGACGGCTCCTGCATCATACAACCGCACATCGCGATCTTCATCCGCGGGTTTTTCTTTTTTTGATTTTTCATATAGCCAAGCCGCCCATACACTTTTAAATTTGCATTTTCACGGACGGTACACGTATTATAGAGGATAAAGTCTGCGGTAACGTCCTCGACGGCCTCATAACCGATATAAGTGAGGATAGCCTCCAATTTTTCCGAATCCCTGGCGTTCATCTGGCATCCCATCGTCTGCATCGACAGCGTGAGCTTTCTACCGATCCGTTTTTCTTCTTCCGCCGCCCAGACTTTACATTTTTTCATAAAATAATATTGTCTCGCCGGTTCTTCGGCCGGGGCCTCCCCGGTTATGTCCATGCGGTCGATCCATTTGTAATCAAACATTTCTATCTCCTTATTTGTACGAGTGTTTGCATGTTGTTATTATTTTCAGGGAAAACACGAGAGACGGACTGATGCCGTCTCTTCGTGTCATCGTATGATAAAATTATAGATTTGAATCTATTCGTTAAATAAATCTAAATGCGTGCCTGTGTTGATCAGCGTTAAGACCAATATATTTTCTTCTATCAGGTATATCAATAACCAATCAGGCTAAAATATGACATTCTCTATATTTTGACATCTTTCCTTTAAGTGAATGATCTTGATATTTTTCTTCCAGTGGAATTTCATTTTTCAATTTTTCTACTACTTTTTCTAACAGAGATATATCTAATCCTCTTTTTATTGCTAATTTCAGTCCTTTTTAAATTTACTGGAATACTTAACTTCAAGTTTTATCTTCTAAAATTTTCCTGAACATTTCCTTTACATCTGTATAACTTTTAACAGTTGGATCTTTACTTATTCTCTACGCTTCCTCAAGAGCTTCTAACGTTTCCTTATTTAGTTCCGCCCTTCCTCCGTCTGTAAGTCCTTGTAGATAAGTGATTGCATAAGATAATTTATAATCCGGTATGGCATCCAACAATTGGTATAATTTCTCTCTGTCACTCACAAACACCTTCTTTCTCGCTGATATATCCATTATATCAAAATCCCTAAACTTTTCAAGGGATTTCCACAAAAAGGTCCGGTAGTAAACTAACATTTGCTTTTTTACATTCAAAAAACAACTTTGATTAGTCAGGTTCTTTTGTCTTTTTTCTGCCTGTGATTTCTTTCTCTGAATTGGTCAAAACGGAAAGTTGGTCAGGTATGTTCGGAGTTAGTCATCTTTGTATTTTTAATTCTCTAACAGACCAATTCAATTTAATCCTTTACCAAACTCATCGTTAATATCTTTAACATCTGTTTTAGTCTCTGCATCTTCTGGTAAAATCCCAAACAGAGATTTTGCTGTATCTACCCGGTTCTGATGGGGATTCACTTGTTTTGCAAGTACCAAGTATGCCTCTTTATTTTGTCTGGTCAGTCTTTTAGAAATGTTTAATATATCCTCTTCGGATGCAAAAGTATCATCTTCTGCCTTACACATATGGTTATTCCCTCCTGCCCTCTCCCATGCCAGCCTATTAATACCATTTACTGGTAAAATAACTTTGTGTAATCCGTCTGCGTATCTGCGATATGATATACATATACGGTTTCATGAATAACCCGGTATATGGCAATGTGTTTTTTGCAGATTACCATCCGGTATCCCTGCTCATTCAGCCAATCGTCCGGGGTAGCCGAACCGGAATCGGGAAACTGCTCCAGACGTTCGATGGTATCTAATATATGGTCGCTGACTTTCAACGCTGTCTGCACATCAAACTGAAGGATATAAAAATCTTCTATTTTTTTCAAATCCTCCCATGCGGAAGGCAAAATTTCCACCCTATGCTTCACTGGCTCTCTCCCTTAGACGCTTTCTCGCCTCTGACACGCTGATTGTCGGCTGTCCATCTAGTCGTTCCTGCTCTGCCTGAAGTACCCTTGCTCTTAACTGCAGCATCTGTTCCCGTTTTTCAAAGGCATCGATACTCATTAATACTAAGTCACCCTCTCCATTTTTGGTTATATATATGGGTTCTTTTGTTTCTTTTGCCAGTGCAGATATCGTTGCATAATCATTTCTCAGTGCCGCTGATGCTTTTATAAGCATAATCCTCTCTCCCTTCATTTTTGTTATACTTTTCTCTCCTGCGCCATTATTGGCAGCCGTCATTCATATCAATCTTTTTGTAAAATTATACTATTATTTTGTTAT
>CAJTTQ010000116.1 GCA_910579145.1 uncultured Eubacterium sp. | reverse complement strand
CTCGAGATTTCTATGTTCCTTCCTTAGCAATTCCCTGAAAATAAAAAAATGTAAGTAGATTGTAAGTACTTCCTGTTAAAATGAAATTACAAAAGAAAAAGACAGGAGGGATCAAAATGAATGTATTAGAAACGAGAGGATTAAAAAAAATCTATCAGATTCCGTCGGGTGAGGTGCGCGCACTGGACGGAATTTCTATTTCGATAGAAGACGGCGCGTTTGTCTCCATTACGGGATCGTCCGGAAGTGGTAAGACGACGCTTCTTAATATGCTGGGGTGTCTCGATGATCCTACAGAGGGTGACGTGATCGTCCGGGGCGAGGATGTCGGTAAATTGAAAAACGATGAGCGGACCATTTTCCGAAGAAGGAATATCGGGTTCGTGTTTCAGAATTATAATCTCGTTCCCGTGCTGAATGTGTATGAAAACATCGTGCTGCCGCTGCAGCTGGACGGGAGGGAGGTCGATGAGACGTTTTTTTACAGTATCATCGACACGCTGAAGCTGCGCGAAAAACTGGACAGTATGCCGCATATGCTTTCCGGCGGACAGCAGCAGAGAGTGGCGATTGCAAGGGCACTGTCCACAAAACCGGCCGTGATCCTCGCCGATGAGCCAACCGGGAATCTGGACTCGGTAACGGGGACGGAAGTCGCAGGCCTGATGAAATCAAGCGCCGCCAAGTTCCATCAGACGATCGTGATCGTGACGCATAATGAGGAGATCGCCCAGATGACGGACCGCATCATCCGCATTGAAGATGGCAGGGTAAGGGGTTGGCAGTATGAAGAATAACAATAAAAAAGTAATCGTGCACCTGGCGAAAAAGCAGTATGACGCGGAAAAAAAGCGCTGCTTGATCCTGACCGGGGCGGTTGCGTTTGCGGTTATGACACTGTTTTGCGTGTTCAGTTTTGCCTCCGGGAAGATTGAAACCGATATGCTGCGCGAGGCGAGGGAGCGAGGTGTCGTATCAAATACATCGCTCGAGCGCGCGACAGAGGGACAATACGAACAGATCAAAAAACTACCGTATATCAAAGATGTCGGACGATGTGTGAGATTTGGAGATACACTGGGTACAAGGTGCACGGTCATTGACGGTACAGCCTGGGAAAAGATCAAGAAACCGGCGTTTACAGACATTCATGGGAATTATCCACAGGAAAAAACAGAGGTGATGCTTCCCATGCGTGCCCTGAAGGCGGTAGGGATCACAGATCCACAGGTGGGGATGGAACTGTCACTTCCGATCAGCTTTTTAAACGAAAAGAACGGAGAGGGAGACTATGATTTCGTCCTGTCCGGCTATTATACCGAGTATATTGCCACCGCCTTTTATGGGCCGCCGGATACGTATTTTTCGCAGGCGTTTTTGGATTCTCTTGACGATGGGCAGCTGGATCTGACGCTGTATATGAGACAAAATGACCGGATCGATGGGAGAACGGTCGAGAATGATCTGTATCAGGATATAGAAATGCGAGATGTAAGCCAGCAGTTCCTGGGATTTGACACGGCGGAAAATGTGGCGTATTTTACGCTGGCGGGAGGGTTTGATACCGTATTGATACTGGCGTTTGTTATTTTAGCCAGTGCAGGGCTTCTGATCTACAACGTACTTCATATTTCCTTTGACCGCAATATTCGCGAATACGGACTTTTAAAGACGATCGGCACGACGGGGAAACAGCTTTGGGGCATTGTGTTCTGCCAGTTGAGGACGATTGTTTTTTGGGGGAGTCTGGTCGGCGCTTTGGCGGGCGTATTGATCGCGGTCATGGTAATGCCGCTCCTATTGTCCAAAATGTATCTTTACCGGTTTGGCAGCGCGGCTGGAATGATCACGTTCCGTCCGCTTCTTCTGGCCGTATCCGTCCTGTTTAGCGCTATCGTTACATGGGTCAGTTCCGCGCTTGCCATCCGGCGCACCGTTAAACTGACGCCGATCGAGGCTGTCACCTATCGGGAAAAGGCAGCCGGCAGCACGCATAGGAAAAGTATGGCGGGGAAAGTCTCCTTGCCGCAGATGGCTTGGCTAAATATCATGCGTTTTAAGAAGCGGTTTTTCATCAGCGCGGCCTGTCTTAGCATGGGGTTGATCGTTTCGCTTGGTGTCGTGATGATTTCTAGGGGATCCGACACAAGGAATGAGATCGAATATGATCACCCGGATGTTTGTGTTACTACAAAGATATCCGCAGATATGTATGAGGAATTTAATCCGCACCTATTGTTTCCTGATACACTCCGGGATCACATACAGGCGCTTTCTGGCATTGAGAACAGCTTTGTCGCGCGGGGCGGCTTTGCAGAGGTGTTAGTGGAGGAAAAAGCACTCGATTTGATCCGGGAAGATTTGGAAACCGAGATCCATTTTTACCGCACGCCCTGTACGATCCAGATCATGAGTGATCAATACCTGGATCAGTTAAAGGCGTTTGCAGACGAACAGGGGCTGTATCTGGATGTGGATGCGGTGATCCGTGGCGAGGGAGTGATCCTGCTGCATGACCATCTGCTTTCCCATGCCCAGATCGAGATGAGTAAAGATACGGTTGGCATGACGTTAGGAATTTATGGTGCCGGGAATGAGAAAAGAGATGTGCGTTTTTGCGGTTATTTGGATCTTCAGCAGGAAAATCTGCCGGAAATCTACTATACATGGATGGGAAATGATAGTGCATATTTTCTGATAAGCGAAAAGGGATTTCAAAATATAAAGATAATGGAACAGAATTTTTTTATCGAACTTCAAGCCGAATCCGGCAGCAGGGTTTCTCTGGGCCGGGAGGTGGAGAAGATCGTAGAAGAGTATAATAGGCAGTATGGACCTGACGAATATGGGAATGAGGATTATCGCT
The DNA here is from genome assembly GCA_910579145.1 of uncultured Eubacterium sp. Lineage (GTDB taxonomy): Bacteria > Bacillota > Clostridia > Lachnospirales > Lachnospiraceae > Eubacterium_F. The sequence goes on along the minus strand of CAJTTQ010000116.1, from coordinate 3,049 downwards.
CGCTTGAGTTAATGCTAAAGATCGATATCCTGCAGGAAATGAGCGATTATATCGTCTCGAACCAGCTGGTACTCGGGGTACTGTGTGCCATCCTTCTTTTCATGGGCATTGTCAATTATATGGATGTCACGATCACTGGTCTGGCGGTGAGAAAGAAGGAATTTGCCGTGATGGAAAGTATCGGGCTGACGAGAATACAGCTGAGGAACATGCTGATCTTAGAAGGTATTTTCTTTAGCCTGATCATTACCGTATTGACGGGTATAGCCGGGGGAGGGATTTTCTTTCTGATCGGAAAGGTGATGCGGGAGAAGATGGCATATTTTGTCGTTCAATATCCGGTTGTGGAGTTTGCCGTCTGCGCCGCCGCATTATTCCTGTCGTGCATCGCGATCGTACTTATTTTGTACCGCAGGTACGGGGAGGAGAGTATCTCTTTGAGGCTGCGGATTTATGCGGATTAAGGGGGATGCAGCATGAAGAATAACGCACCTGGCGAAGAAGCAGTATGACGCGGACAAAAAGCGCCACATGATCCTGATGGGAGCCGTCGCGTTTGCCGTTATGGCACTGTTTTGTGTGTTCAGTTTTGCTGCCGGGAAGTTCGAGACCGATATGCTGCGTGAGGCAAGGAAGCGGGGTGTGGTATCGAACACAAGGCTCGAGAGGGCGACGGAGGAACAGTATGAACAAATACAGGAACTTTCATATATCAAGGATGTCGGAAGATGTGTTTGGTTTGGTGTCATGTCGGAAGCCAGATGCGCGGTCATTGATGATGTCACCTGGGAAAAGATCAAAAAGCCGGCTTTTACAGATATTCATGGGAATTATCCACGAGGGAAGAGGGAGGTCATGCTTCCCGTGAGGGCCTTGGAAGCGGTAGGTATTACAGATCCACAAGTGGGCATGAAATTATCATTCCCTGTCGGTTTTTTGGATGAGAGTAACGAAGTGGAAGTATTCGATTTCGTCCTTTCCGGATATTATACGGAGTATATTGCCACCGCCCAGTATGGTCGGCCGGATGCGTATTTTTCGCAGTCATTTCTAGATTCCGTTCCGGGAAAAGAGGAACTGGATCTGACGCTGTATCTGAGACAGGATGACCGGTTAAAGGGTATCACGGTCGAGCAAAGACTTTATCAGGATATTGAGATGCGCGACACAAGCCAGAAGTTTTTTGTGTCTGACACGGCTGGATGGCAGGCGATGTTTGTGCTGGCAGGTGGAGTTGATACGATATTGATACTGGCGGTCGTTATTTTAACGAGTGTGGGGCTTCTGATCTATAATGTTCTCCACATTTCTTTTGAGCGGAGTATCCGCGAATACGGACTTTTGAAAACGCTTGGTACAACGAGGAGACAGATTTGCAGCATTGTCTACTGGCAGATGAGAAGGATCGTCCTGCGGGGAAGTGTAATCGGTGCCCTGATGGGGGTGGTGATCGCGCTCGTAGTCATACCAGTATTATTGTCCAAAATGTATCTCCATCGATTTGGAAGCGCGTCAGGGATGATTACCTTCCGTCCGATCCTGCTGGCAGTATCTTTCCTCTTCTGCGGCGTAGTAGCGTACTTTAGTTCTGCTCTTGCCATCCGCCGTACTGTGAAATTGACGCCAATCGAGGCAGTCACTTATATGGATCAGGCGGCGAGTGGAGATGGGTGGAAAGATGTGACAAAAGTGAACCGGAAGCAGAAGTTTTTGCTCACACACATGGCTTGGCGAAGCATCATGCGTTTTAAAAGACGTTATTTTGTGAGCGCGGCCTGCCTTAGCTTGGGACTGATCGCATCGCTTGCCGTAGTCATGATTTCCAGGGGGGCAGACACGAGCAATCAGATTGAATATGAGCATCCGGATATTTACGTGGGCACGCTTTTTACAGCTGAAGAGTGTCAGGAGTTTAATCGGCATATCCTTTTTCCAAATGAAATCCTGGATCAAATCCTGGCTCTTCCCGGTATTGAGAACAGCAATATTTCGAGGGGCGGTTTTGGGGAAATTTTGGTAGATGAGCCGGTATTCGATCCTATTCGGGACAATCTGGAAACAGATTTAAAGGCGATCGCAAAAGAACAGGCGTTGTATCTGGATGTGGAAACGGTGATAGATGGCGATGGTATGATTTTGCTGCACGATCATCTGCTTTCCCCTGCGCAGATAGAGATGAGCAAAGATACCGTTGGCATGCCACTGAAGATTTATGATATTGTGTATGGACAACAAGCAAGGCATATGCGCTTTTGCGGATATTTGGACTTGCAGCTGGAAAAGCTGCCGGATATCCAATACACAGCGAGGTTTGATGATTTAGTTTACTTATTGACCAGTGAAAAAGGGTTTCAAAAGTTACAGATTGAAGAACAAAATTTTTGCGTGTCCCTAAAAGCACAATCAGGCAGCAGGCTTGATCTGGGGCGCGAAGTAAAAAAAATCGTGGAAAAATATAACGAACAATATAAACCGGATCCATACGGCAATGAAGATCAACGCTCACTTCATATAGTACTTAAAAATGATATTTTGCAGGAAATGAGCGATTATATTAATTCGAACCGGCTGGTGATGGGAGCTTTATGCGTGATCCTGCTCCTTATGGGTATTGTCAATTATGTGGATGTTACCATCACAGGACTGACAGTCAGGACGAGAGAGTTTGCGGTAATGGAGAGCATCGGACTTACAAGGAAACAGCTTAAAAACATGCTGCTTCTGGAAGGCGTTTTTTACAGCCTCATCATAACTGCGCTGACAGCAGGTTTGGGTGGTGGGATTTTCTTTCTGACAGGCAGGGGGATGCAGGAGAGGATGGAATATTTTGTCGTTCAATATCCAGTTTTGGAGTTTACTGCCTGTGTTGCTGCATTATTCTTACTATGTATCGGGATCGTACTTGTTTTATACCGGGGATATGGGGATGAGAGTATTTCTTTGAGGGTGCAGAGGAATAACTAGTGATATAAGGGGCTGTCGGGAAATGACAGTTCCAAATCAGGGAGACGGTGTCCATTCCGGGGCACCGTCTCCCTGATTTTATCAA
>CAJTTQ010000115.1:256-5968 GCA_910579145.1 uncultured Eubacterium sp. | reverse complement strand
GATTGCTGAAAACCAGAAGTTTTTCATCCATTATATTGGATATGGAATTCAGTAATCCTTCATTTTCCATCCTGTGCACTCTCCCTCTATGCCGGTAGTATACCATAACCGGGATGTGAAGTCTATGCAATTATCGAAGTACGCTGCTCCAAAGTGAACAACAGCCGGAAGGATACCTGCGGGAATGTTCAATGGAATTGTAAAGCAAGAATCGTTATGGACAGTATACAACATCCAATGAAAAAATGCAACAAAAATTTACTCTATTTTCCAGTTTTGGGTTCTATTTCCTTTCTGGCTTATGGGCGGTCAAAAATATCGGTTACGATAAAAAATCAAAAAAAATTTTCAAAAAACGCACAAAATCCTGTTTTATTGATTTATCCGTTGATTCCCAGATTGCTACAATAGTGCCAGAAAAGTGAAAAAGAAGTGCCGGAACATAAAAAGCATTTGAAGGAGGCGGCGCAGGGTGGGTACGGCGAGGGTTTATATCGGTTCACCCAGTGGAGTGGTCCTGTGTGTGGATAGAAGGATAAAAGGAAATATAGAGGGAACGCTGTTCCACGGATATGAAAGAGAGGGGATCCCCTTCTTCGGATTCGAGGATGTGTTGAGAAAATCGGAAGCGCTGTTCGACGCGCTGGGATTTCCCCACCGGGGGACGAAGGAGCGGAGCTTTGAAAGAGCGGCACAAAGAAAAGCCGGAGGGTCAGCGACGGCGGAAAGGATGGCGAAAGTAATGAGCGACGAAGAATTGTTACGACGGCACGGTGATCTGGGAACTTTCGTGATCCGGGTACAACACCGGCAGCACAGCACATGGCAGGGACTGGTAACCTGCATGGAGACGAGGGAGGAGATTCCTTTCCGGTCGGCGCTGGAGCTGATGAAGCTGATCGACGGCGTATTGGATCAGACAGAGCGAAAGGCAGTATCAGAATAGAGAGTGAAATGGAGAATGACCTGAAAAGGAGGACGGATCCTATGGCAGATAAAGAATTACGCAGATTAAAACGCAGGGAGCTTTTACAGATGCTTCTGATGGAATGTGAGGAAGCCGAGCGGCTGGATCAGGAATCCGGACGGCTGAGGGAACAGCTGGACGCCATTCAGCAACAGATGGACACAGTGATGGAGAGCTATGAGCGGTTGAAGAAAAAGCTGGACGTGAAGGACGAACGGCTGAACCAGAAAGACGAACAGATCGCCATGCTGAAACAGGAAGTGGAAGAATGGAAAGCCCGGGCAGTGCCTGTTTACGAGACGGGCACGAAACGGCAGGCGGTGAATGCCGGACGGATCATCCCCATCCATTATGGAAGAACCGGCATCGCCAGGTGAGAGGCAAAAAAGAAGAACCCTTGAAGATCCCATCGATCGAAAGCCTCAGGGCGGAGCTGGCCAGGGAAGAAGCCAGGTGCAACCGGAGAAGAGTGCTCTGGAATATGGCGGCGGCTCTTGTCATAGCAGCGGCCGTGGCCGGGCTGGTACTCACCAGGGTATATGCATTGATCGAGGTAGACGGGAACAGCATGGAGCCGACACTGTCAGACGGCGAGATCCTGTTCCTGCGGCGGACGAAAGAGGTCAGTGCGGGGGATGTCGCAGGGTTCTATCATGAAGGAAAGATACTCTTAAAGCGTGTGATCGGCATGCCGGGAGACGAGATAGAGATAGACGGAGACGGAAATGTATCTGTCAACGGACAGCCGCTCGAAGAACCGTACCTGAGGGAAAAAAGCCTGGAAAAATGCCAGCTGGAATTCCCCGTAAAGGTACCGGAAGGAACCTTCTTCGTGCTGGGGGACAACAGAGCCGTATCCGTAGACAGCCGGGACTTATCCGTGGGATATGTAAGGAAGGATCAGGTCGTCGGCAGGGCAGTCATAAAAGCGTGGCCTCCGGCCCGTATGAAAATATGGAAATAAGCTTCCGGCAAGGCTTAAACCTGCGGCAAAGGCGCCGGGCCGGACGAAAATGGAAACAATGCGTTAGGAAGGTGGAAAAATGCAGAAACTTGCGAGGGAATATCTGGATGAACTGAATAAGCGCCATAAGAAAAACCGGAGGGCGCTTGTGGCCTGGATTCTGATGGCTGTCCTGGTAGTAGGCGGCGTGATGGGTACGCTGGCACAGTACGGCGTTGCTTTCGAGGGCAGCCCTGAATGCGGAAAGGAAGCGCATACCCATGACGACGGATGCTATACGGAGACGCAGGAGCTGATTTGTGATTTGACGGAAGGGGAAGAACATACCCATGACGATGCCTGTTATACGGTTTCGAAGGAACTGACCTGTGAGCTGGAAGAACATACTCATGGCGATGAATGCGTCAGGGAACCGGAAGGTACGGAAGCGCCTCGTCCGGAAGAGACGACGACAGCGCCGGCAGATGACAATACGGAACCGGAGGGGACGGAAGGGACTGCCGCAGAAACAGAGACGCAGCCTGCGACGGAGGATGAATCCACCGATTTTGAGGAGATCACCGAATCCGAAACGGAGACCGAAACAGAAACAGAAACTGAAATCGAGACCGAAACAGAGCCGGAGTCAGAGGAAACATTGCCGGCGGAATTTGAGGCGACAGAAAAGATAGACGGCGGGAAAGTAGAGATTCATGTGACGGCCGGAGAAGGCGTACTTCCGGAGGATGCGCAGCTGAAAGCAGTGCCGGTTGTAAAACAGGATATAGAAAAACTGAAAAAAAAGGATGGCGTTACCTCTGAGGAGATCGAAGCGGCGAAGGAGATCAATGAGAAATACGATGCGGTTTCCCCTGCATTAGAGAAAACCATTCCGGAAGATGAGATAAAGAAAATCGCAGGATTTACGGCATATGATATCAGCTTTCTGGCGCCGGACGAAGACGGGGAAATGACAGAGTTTGAGCCTCAGGGAGAGGTTGGGGTAGAAATCAGATTTACCCAGGCATTCCTTCCCGAAAGCGTAGCGGATCATGAAGGAATTGAAATTACAGATGTAAACCTGGTACATATGAGGGAGAGCGGCAAAGAGCTGATAGCGGAAACGATGGAAGACGCGGAGTTCGTTTTGACTGAGGACAGTGAAGTAAAGAACGTGTCGTTTACATCGGAAGATTTCTCCATCTATGCGGTTGCGTGGACGAGAGGACCGCAGAAACTGGAATATGAAGACGATGACGTAATCATTTCTGTTGAGGAAGCTGAAATTGGGAATATCCCCGAAGGGGCGATACTGAATGTGGTTCCTGTGGTGGAGGAGAATGAGGAGACAGAAGAACAGTATAAGACGATAGAAGAAAAGCTGAAAGAGAACGCGGCGGAAGAGAACGACATTATTGCGGGTTTTATGGCATATGATCTTTCTCTTGCGGATCAGGACGGCACAGTGATAGAGCCTGAGGGCGATGTGAAGGTTGCTATCGAATATAAAGAGGCGGTGGCGCCGGAAACAATTGTTCCGGAGATTACAGATGTATCTATGGTTATGCTGAACCTGGACGGAGCGGAAAACGCAGAGGAAGCGGAAAACGCAGAGAAGCCACAGATGTTTAAAACCAGAAGGACAGTATCAGCTGCGCAGCCTGCTGTGATTGACCTGGCGGAGAATGGCAGTGAGACCACTATGGAAGTGACGGAGAATAAGGAGCTTTGGAGGACGGAGACTGTCACAAGTAATGTGGGGCCGATGGCGGCAGTGTGGAGATCAAATTTCACCATTCAAAAGGTTACGATTGTGGATGAGATTGATAAGGATGGTTGTCTGAAGGTGGAATTGAATGAGACTGCTCAAAGGACGATTGATACGGAAATTGAAACTGCTAGGAAAGAAGCTGAAAAGAAGGGAGAAGAATTCAAAAGCGAGGGCATTATTCGTTTTGAATGGAAAAAGAATATAAATAATGACGGATATAAGCCGGTAAAAAAGGAAAAGGTTGGAGACGAGTATAACGTTGCGGATGATGGGGCGTGGTTAAATGTGGTGTTGGATAAAGGTTCATTGAATCATGATGAAAATAGAACAAGTGTGGATTATATGGTTGATGTTTACTATCATGATGAGCTTATACATCCGCAGGAATATGCTGTAAAATATTCTAAGTGTTATCCAGATCTATCCCGGTTTTGGCCAGCGGGATCTTATATGGGTTCGCAAAATTATTATTCTGTGCTGTATTGGAATGAGTTGCAGAATGGAAGTTTTGAGAAACCGGAAATTAATAGGTATGATGAACATAAACTTTACGATCAACTTGATATGAATGATCAAACATTAGGCTTGATGTGGAGAACAACTGATAAAGAGGAACAAATTGAAATTGGTAGAGTTGGGGTTACTGATTATGGAGAGCATTTCGTTTGGACTCAATATAATTGGTATGAGAAGAATTGGTTTGCCAATAATATTGTTCCCGATGGTGTTCAGTTCGCTGAGATAAATGCAAGAGGAGAGGGGGCTTTATATCAAGATGTTCTTACGGTTCCGGGTCAGAATTTAAATTATTGGTTATCACATCGTGCGAGAGGCTGTCAGAAAAGTAGTAGTCCAGAGTACGATACGATGTATGTGGTTATTGTCCCTGTTGATATTGCAATGTATGGTGGAAATGACAATGGACCAATTGATACGCAGGAAGAGGTCATCACACTAATGAAAGATAAAGATCAGTATAAGGGGGTTTATGTACAACCATATGCAAGCGATGATCAATCATGGCATAATTATGAAGGGGAATACACACCAACCAGTTATTTGACGAGATTCTTTTTTGTATCAGGTGATAAAAATAATACAGCTAGTGGTCAACCCGCAGAAGGAAATTTCCTAGACCGAGTTGGTTTCAGTCAAAAACTGCCTCCGGCAGAGGACGGAACATTTGATTTAAAGATCACGAAAAAAGTGGAAGGCTTTACTTTCAATGATCTTATTTTAACTGATACTCTTAGCGAAGAGGAAATCAGTAATAACATAAAAGAAAAAATTGCTGCTTCATTAAGTGGGTTAAAATTTGAAATTAAGGCAACAGATAAAGACGGAAATGATGTTGCAAATGCGCCGTGTGTTAATAAAATTAGCGAGGATGGCAGTGGTGGATTGTCAATTACAGAACCAGGATGGAAATGGAGCATAGATGGTGATGGGAATTATATCGGTGTCTATGAGTATAAAAATAATTCGATTGCTGCGGGAACAAGCTATACCTATACAGTAACAGAAAGGGGAGAAAACATAACCTCATATACATGCCAGCAGGAATTGAAAATCATTGGCGGAGAGGTTCGCAAAGATAATGATGGAAAATTCGTATCAACCACTTTGGAAGAAAGAGATTCAGTGAGGTTTGAATTTACGAATACGTATACTTCCAGTATTCCAGATACCATAGATTTGCAGATTCGCAAAATTTGGAATGATTCTGATAATATGTACAAAATACGTCCGGAAAGCATTAAAGTTCTTTTGGAGAACTTAACAGAAGGGTCAAGTGAATGGACACCTTATATAACGGCTGAGCATCCGGATGGAGTATATATATTTACTCAGGCGGATTTGTTGGAGTCAGAAAATCAGAATCAATGGGATATTCGGATTTCAGACGTTACGCAAGGAGCGCAATATCGAATTACAGAGATAGAGGTTGATTCTAATTATGTTGCTTCGGATCCTGTGGTGTTAAGTGGTGATGATACAACAGCTACAATCACTAACACATTGAAATGGAGT
>CAJTTQ010000115.1:0-246 GCA_910579145.1 uncultured Eubacterium sp. | reverse complement strand
ATTGGAACAGGATGGGGAAATTAGAGCGACGCTTACTTCGGGTGAAAATGGCATTATTCAAATCGATGATTCAAGTATTTCTTTGGATGGCACATATACGATGTCCGAGACAGAAGCGCCAAAAGACTACATGCTGAGTGGAACAGAATGGACCGTAACTTTTAAGGATGGGGCGCTGGTAGAGATCAGCGGTGATAACATTCAGAAAGGAACGGCTACTGAGAATGGAAAGGAGATACCGACAGT
>CAJTTQ010000114.1 GCA_910579145.1 uncultured Eubacterium sp. | reverse complement strand
TAAGGGCGTTTGTCAAGTTTACGATTTTCCATGTTTTTTAATGCGATATGTTCATGGTATTTTCCCTGTATTTCTATACAATAAAAGTAACTAAATTTGAAGCAGAATGAATTTGTGTTTCTGTGCTGTTTGGCACAAATTCATTGTATGAGGAAAGCGGTACAGAAAACGAGGTGGAACATGAGAAAAACAAGGCAGAAAAGCATAGTGCTGCTCCTTTGTTTATCTTTACTTTTTTCTCTGTTTTCGGGTATATCCCTGGAGGCAAAGAAAGCGGCAAAGGTAAAAAAAGTGGAGGTACGAACAACCGATTCAGGAGTATTGGTAATGAAGAAAAAGGAACGGCGGACACTTAAACTTGCCGTCAACGGAGCGGTTTCCAAAAAAGCATGGAAACAGCTGTCGTTTTACTCAAAGAATAAGAAGGCTGTCAAAATAAATAAGAAGGGAAAAATGATAGCAGGGAAAAAGGGTAAGACTAAGATTACGATCCGGGCGAAAAAAGGGAAAGCAAAGACGACCTTGAAAGTGATCGTTGGGACAAGGGTCCAGTCTGTCCGGATGAGCGCGGCTGCACAGGAGTTATTGGTGGGAGGATCCATACAGCTTACAGCCGCTGTCACGCCAAACAAAGCTTCTTATAAAAAACTGCGCTGGTTAAGCAGTAATCCGTCAGTGGCTATGGTCGTAAGGGGAAAAGTGAGTGCCGTGGCAGAAGGAACGGCTACGATCACGGCAACTGCACTTGACGGGACGAAGAAAAAGGCTTCTTGCCAGATTGTTGTGAGAAAAGCAGGAGGGAGTGCACATACACCGGGGACATCAGAAACTCCGGGCATGACGCCGTCTGGGTCGGCAAATCCAGGGTTTGAAACATCAATACCTTCGACTGCGGTACCAGAGTCGTCGACAGATCCGACGGCTTCAGCAGATCCGGCAGATCCACCGACGATGGTGCCAGGTGATAAGCCGACGAGCAAACCGGGAGAGAACCCGACGACAAAGCCGGCCGGACAGCCGACGAGCAAACCGGGAGAAAGCCCGACGACAAAGCCAGCCGGACAGCCGACGGTTAAACCAGGAGAGAACCCGACGACAAAGCCAGCCGGACAGCCGACGGTTAAACCAGGAGAAAATCCGACAACAAAACCAGCCGGACAGCCGACGGTTAAACCAGGAGAGAACCCGACGACAAAGCCAGCCGGACAGCCGACGGTTAAACCAGGAGAAAATCCGACAACAAAACCAGTCGGACAGCCGACGGTTAAGCCAGGAGAGAACCCGACGACAAAACCAACGTCTGTTCCGACGACAAAACCTGGCGGAACTCCGAAACCGACCCCGGAACCGGTGAGTCTGATCGAGAAGAATTTTAATGTGGATGATGAGACAATGACAAAAACCGGAACGTACACAGGTAACATAGAAAAACCATTTGCGGGTATCGGACTGTATACAGACAATGATGGGATCAAGACATCTTATTGTTTTGAAGGTACAAATAAGAAATACCGAATCATCATCAGAGGAGCATCTAGTAACGATACTGCGGCAGGTGTGTCGCTGTATATCGGTGATAAGAAAAAAGGAGCGGTATCTTTTACCGGTACAGAGCTTCAGAAGCAGGTGATCGACTTTAAGATGCAGGAGGAAGAGACAGGAGATCTGGAAATCTTCTTTAAGCTGGAGACAGATAATGGCAGCAACGATACGTACCTGCATAGTTTTGAGCTGATCTTACTTGGTGATTTACCTGAACCACCGGCAGCTCCGAAACCGGTAGGCGGGGCGGCGTATACGAACAGCTACCGCAATTTATTTCAGGAACTCGGCCACACTGAAGAGGAGATAGATGCAAAAGTAGAGGAAGCATGGCAAAAATTCTTTTATGGAACGGAGGAGGAACGGATTTATTATCCAGTGGAGTCGGATATGGCGTACATTTACACCGCGGATACCGATGATGTTCGTTCGGAGGGTATGTCCTATGGCATGATGATCTGCGTGCAGATGGATAAGCAGGACGAATTTGACCGGCTGTGGAAATGGGCCACGACTTATATGCGGCATGACAGCGGTGAGTTTAAGGACTATTTTGCATGGAAGTGTTCTTCGAGCGGAAGTAAGATGGAGAATACGCCGGCACCGGATGGGGAAGAATATTTCGCGACAGCACTCCTTTTTGCCTCGGCCAGATGGGGAGATGGAGAGGGAATTTATAATTACAGCGAGGAGGCCCAGAAGCTTCTGGATGCCATGCGTTATCATACGAACGGAAGTGTAACGGTAAACAGTATATTCAAAGCAGAATATACGATGCCGGTATTCTGTCCGATAGGAAGCGCTATGGAGCATACCGATACATCGTATCATCTGCCGGCTTTTTATGAAGTTTGGGCGCTGTGCGATGAGGAACATTCTGATTTTTGGATTAAGGCAGCAGAGGCGAGCCGTCAGCACTTCAAGGATGCAACCAATGAGACGACGGGACTCGGCCCGGATTATGCGAACTACGATGGAAGTGCCACGGGCGGAAATCATGCAGATTTCCGGTTTGACGCATGGCGCATCGCGGCTAATATAGCCTGTGATTATGCGTGGTGGGGCAAGGATACCTGGGCGACGACACATGCCGACCGCATCCAGAGTTTCTTTGCGAAGCAAGGCGTGGAAGATTACGGAAACCAGTGGTCCTTAGATGGAAAGATGCTGGATAAGGATCATTCTCCGGGACTGGTAGCGATGAATGCAACAGCAGGCCTGGCAGCAAGTGATAAGCAGGCGTGGGCATTTTTGGAGAATTTTTGGAATATTTCACCGACAACTGGAACATACCGTTATTACGATGGATGTTTGTATATGATGGGACTGCTCCACTGCAGTGGGAAATTCCGTGCCTATCTGCCGAATGGAACGAAACCGGCAGTCAGCTCCACGATAACCGCAGACAGGAATGAGTTTGACAAAGAGGAATCGAAACAGGCAGCAGTGAAAGTGACTATGACATTAAATGGCAATACGCTGACAGACATAACCTGTGCGGGAAAATCGTTGGCAGCGAACAAGGATTATACGATAGAAGGAGACGTGGTTACGATTTCCAAAGATTATCTTGCCTCGTTGGAAACAGGTACGGTCGCAATTTCGTTTGTATTCAGCGCAGGCAGAAAGGCTGTGTTAAGTCTGAAGATCAAGGATACGACTCCCGGCGTTGTGCCAGAGCCGTCTGGTCCTTTTGAGCAGACATCAGTGGCAGCGTTTACGGACTCGAACAATGTGACAGTGCAGGACGGGATCGTCACGTTTAACGGTACGGATTCCTGGATTGCGTTTGACTTTGATTTTGGTACAGATGAGGTGAAGGATGCCGTTGTTTATGTCAAGGAGCCAAGTCACGGCGGAACAGTATATGTTTATGCGGACAATTTGTCGTCAAAGATAAGTGATATATACAATCTTGGGGGTGGGAATTGGACGCAGGCCAGTGGTAATTGTTGGCCAAAGCCATCTGCCGGCCAGCACAAAATATATGTAGCAGCCAATAATGCCGGTGTGCAGATCCAGTGGCTCAAGTTTACTAAGTGATAGAAAGCGGAGGAGACCGCCGCATGTTTGAGAATGGAAGAAAAACGATTGGGATGTTTGTCTGCAAAGCAACGGAGTATTTCCAGCGGACTGTCTGTAAGGCAATGGCAGAACAGGCAGAACAATGGGATTATAATCTGATCATATTCACTACGTTTGGGGAATACGACCATAACAGGGAGTATATTACAGGGGAGTGTAATATGTTGGATATTCCCTGTTATGAAAAACTGGACGCCGTGGTATTGCTATTGGATACATTCGATATACCCGAGATGGTGGAGCAGCTCCTGCATCGCTTGAAAGAGCGTATTACCTGTCCGGTGATCAGCATCCGCAAAAAGCAAGAGGGCTGCATCAATATTCTCAGTCATGACAAAGAGGAAATCAGCCGTATGGTGGATCATATGGTTGATTTTCATCAGGCAGAAAAGATTTACTACTTATCCGGCCCTGCGCATATGTATGACATAGTTTCCCGGGAGGAAGGCTTCCGGGAAACTGTTGTCCGGCGCGGGCTGGATTTTGATGAGTCCTATATTTATCCGGGGAATCTTTGGTATGATGTGGGAGAGAGAGCGGTGGATTATTTTTTATCCCTGCCGGGAAGACTGCCGGATGCGATTCTCTGTGCTAATGATTATATGGCGATTTCCGTTTGTGAGGAACTGAACAGACGGCATATTGACGTGCCCGGAGATATACGGATTACTGGTTTTGATGATGTTGTGGAGGCGAGGCAGATCTACCCGCAGATTACGACGGTTCGTGTGAAGCCGGAGGATTTTGCCATCCGCGCGATGGAGGTGATCCGGCAGTATGACCGGGGCGAAACACTGGACGAAGTGTACTGGATCGGTTCGCAGAACGAGTACCGGGATTCCTGTGGCTGCGGGCAGCCAGGCAAAAATCTCGTTACAATGTTCCGGCAGTTATTGGAAAACAACCGCCGTCTGATCCATTTGGGCAAACAGAATACGTTTATGGTATTCCGCATGGAGAGTATTACCCAATACGGGGAACTTCCGGATCTGATCGGCAAGTTTATCGAGGGCAACGAAGGGGTTGAGAACTTTTTTATCTGCCTGAATGAGGGAAACCGTTATGAAAACCAGAAGGAAGAGGGGAGCCCTTTTACGCGCGACATGATGCTGGCCATCCATGCGCATTATAACGATGCCCATGTGATCGAGGTGGACATGCCGAGGGAATTGTTTGACCGGCGCCAGCTGCTTCCTGCGGCATTTCAAAGAACTGCTCCGCAGATTTACTATGTCAATCCCATGCATTACAAAGAACACTCATTTGGGTACGCCCTGATCGCATTTGAACATCATCAGTTTCGCGAATGTGGGGATTTTTACCAGTCGTTCCTTATCAATCTGAGCAGCGTACTGCAGACGATCTGGCTGCAAAAGCATATCCGGCAGTTAAATGAAGAGAAGTTTCACTTATTGCGATATGAGAGGGAAACGGATATCTATAATCAATATGGTTTTTTGGAAGAAGTATCTGAATGGGTGAGGACCGCCTGTGAACAAAAGTATTCTCTCGCTTTTTTCTGTATACAGATCGTCAATCTGCAGAAAATCACAGAACAATACGGCTGGACGGAAAAGGATTATGTCATTTCCGGTGTCGCGGCGGCGATCCGAAACGTCATGATGGAATACGGTGAACATATCATCGGACGGGTCGGGGAAAACGAATTTTATATCGTTGGGAAAAATAAAAGCAAAGAGGAGCAAAAGGACATCGAGAAACAGGTCATAACCGCAGTGAACAAAATGAATCTGGAGTGGGATAAAGAATATCTGGTGGAGATCAGCAGCGGCGGCCAAGTGCAAAATATGAAACAGTCTCTTGGCGTGGAGGAATGCCTCCGCCGGGTGCAGGTGAAGGTAAACCAGAACTTTCCTGCGAAAAACAATACGAGAAAATACAGCAATGAGGCGGTGCAGTTTATCCGGCGCAATTATTACCGGAATTTCAGCGCGCAGGATATTGCCGATAGTATAGGAATCACGAGAGGATATCTCTCACTCTGCTTTAAAGAAGTCTTTCAATTATCTCTTCAGGAATATATCACAGATTACCGATTGAAAAAAGCGAAGGAAATGCTGGTGGATTCGGATATGAAGATCAAGGAAATCGCGTTCTATACGGGGTATCAGGATGAACTGTATTTTTCCAAGGCGTTTAAAAAGAAATATGGGATCTCTCCGCGGGCGTTCCGCCAGGAAAGCGGTTCGGTCAGGGAAGAACCGTCTTAGGGGGCATCATAGGGTGTTTATGACGTTGTCCGCAGTCTTGTCAGAGGGAAAGGAAGCAGGATATTTTTTTAGAGCTTGATAAAATGAAATGTATCGTATAAAATGATGTTAGTTAATAGCCTCTCGGATTCATAAGAGCTAGCTTAGATTTGCATATTGACAACTGAATATTGTGGGATTTTGGGAAAATAT
>CAJTTQ010000113.1:4609-6093 GCA_910579145.1 uncultured Eubacterium sp. | reverse complement strand
ATATTTGTAGTAATTTGACAAATCGGAATTTGAGGGGAGACAATAAAAATGATAGAGCTTAGGAGATTATCAGTAGATGATGGAATGGATGTATATGTAATGTTACAAGAAATTCCCAAAGAAGAGAACGGGTTAATGAACAATGCTAACGGGTTATCATTTGAGGAATATAAAGACTGGTTGAAGAGAAAATATGCAGATTCCGAGCAGATTGGACTTAAAGACGGTTGGAAAGTGCCGTCTACTACATATTGGCTTTATGCAGATGAGAGGCCAGTTGGTTTTGGCTCTATCAGGCATTTTCTCACAGATGCGCTTCGTGAAGCGGGGGGGCATATAGGGTATGGAATAGCTCCTAAGTACCGTGGGAAAGGATATGGAAAGAAAATTCTTGAGCTTTTACTTGAGGAAGCCAGCTGTCTTGGAATTGATAGAGTACTTGTTACAATTCAGTTGGACAATGCTGCATCAAAGGCAGTAGCATTTGCAAATGGTGGTGTGATTGGGAAACAAACAGATGAACGTATATTTGTTTGGATAGATACTGTGCGGAAATGCTGAAAATTTATTGATAATGATTCTGTCAAATTCTAATTTGACGGAGAGGGATTGGCGTGATTACAAAGTTGAAATATGGTAATACAAACAACTATCATCCTGACCATATAGGACTAGTAGGCGAACTAATGAAGCAAAAAAATCAAACTGCTGCTACTTGATACACAAGTATCATATATCCATTTTGCAGACGATATTTTTGCAAGAGATAAAAGATTGAATTATAAGCCAATAGAGATGAATAACTCAACGATTATCCGCTGTGAAGAAAGCAGAAATTTCTTACTAAATATAGGTATAAATGGAGAAATCGTTGTTACCCCAAGTCATAGCGAAGATAGCGTATCTTTGATTATGAATAATGGAGAATGCTTTGTCGGGGATTTAGAACCCATTGAGTATATTGATGGTTATGAACATAACGGAAATTTACAGAATGATTGGGATCTTATTATGAGTCATTTTGCTAAAGTGATCAACTATGCTCACGCAACCCCAAAAATATATAGAGGTGATTTCAATGGATTTTAGAAGAACAGATGGTAAAAATAAAGATTTTATAGAAAACTGTAAACTTCTTGATATGGATTTGGATAGACGAGTTGGAAAAAAGATAAAAAGAGATAAATACAGGAAATATAACCAGTTAGATGAAATACAAGAAGTGATAGTTGTGTATGAAAATAACAAGGCGATTGGCGGCGGCGCTATAAGAAAATATGATGTGGAAAACATAGAACTGAAAAGAGTATTTATACATACGGAATATCAAGGACAAGGAATAGGAACCAAACTTGTTTCTTTACTAATAGAATGGGCGATAGAATTGGGATATAAAAGAATAATTCTTGAAACAGGGGAGTTATTAGCTGAATCTTGTGCCGTATATAAAAAACTAGGTTTTAAGAAAATTCCCAATTATGGAC
>CAJTTQ010000113.1:0-4599 GCA_910579145.1 uncultured Eubacterium sp. | reverse complement strand
TCATTGTGTATGGCAAAGGATTTGGGAAATAAATAAAATGTCATATGACAGCGAAGGTGTATGACCAACGAACGAGGAGGTAAATAAAATGCAATATATAAGAATTTATGAAATGCCCACATGTAAGATGGTTTCCTCGGGAAAAGGTATGTTTGGCGAAGGGAATTTCCCGCTTTTTGAGGAATGGTTTTCTTCACATGATCGCAGCCTTTTTCCTAAGGATTTCCTGTATTGGGCAGGAGACGGGTTTGTTTGGCTGTATATGTATGAAAATGGGATGACAGTTCCGCCGGAATTGGAAATAATCGATTTTCAGGGCGGCCTTTATGCGGTTGCAACAGACATAGACCAAAAAACAGATAAAGATCGTATGAATACGGAGATGGACAAGTTTTTAAGGGCAAATGGGTTTGAACGCGATACATCACGACCTGAGTTGGGAAATATTATCACGTCACCACTTGCACAAAAAATAATGGGGTACGAACAAATGGATTATTATATCCCAATTAAAGGAAGGTAACGCCTACATCCCGCGGGATGGCGTATGACGATGTAATATATTATGGGGAGCAAATATGTTCATAACAAACAATTAGGTGCTAGGTGTTAATCAGACAGGAGAAAGGAATATGGATATTTTAGTATTAGGCGGGACCAGATTTTTTGGCATTCCCATGGTGAACGAACTGATCTCAAAAGGACATGATATCACGATTGCCACTCGACAGAACGCCAGGGATGATTTCGGCGACAAGGTGAAGAGGATCAAGGTGGAGAGAACGGATGCGGAGAGCATGAAAAGGGCATGAAAAGGGCATTTGATGGGAAGTATTATGATGTGGTGATCGATAAAATTGCCTATTGTTCCTATGATATCAAATATGCGATGGATGCCCTGGCCTTTGGAAAATACATCTACATGTCCACGACGCCCGTATACGATCCAAAGCATTTTGATACAAAGGAATCCGATTTTGATGGGATTCATCAAACATGGAAATGGTGCGGCCGATTTGACGCGCCGTACGAGGAGATCAAACGGCAGGCCGAGTGCGCGCTGTGGCAGGAATACGCAGATAAGAACTGGCTCGCCGTCCGCTATCCGTTTGCGGCAGGGAGAGATGATTACACGCAGCGGCTGCGGTTTTATGTAGAGCATGTGATGAAAGAAATGCCGATGTATATTGACAATATAAACGATCCAATGGGTTTTATCCGGTCCGATGAGGCTGGGGCGTTTCTCGCTTATCTGGTAGATCAGGAGGCGAACGGTGCCGTAAACGGGAGTGCGTCGGGAACGATTTCGATGAGGGAGGTTCTCGCGTATGTCGAAGGGAAAACGGGAAAAAAGGCGGTCCTGGCCGATGACGGGGAGGCGGCTCCTTATAATGGAGAACCTGCATACAGCATAAATACAGAAAAGGCGGAACGCCTGGGGTTTTGCTTTTCGCAATTGCGGGATTGGATTTTTGAACTGATCGCCATTACATAGATGATATTAAAAAAGGAATTTAGTATCGGCGATATTTGTACGCCCTTATTTCTGTAGCGGGGACATTAGCAAATACATATTTGAAGGATAGTATAAAAGACTATATTCCGTTTGAAAAGATTTATCCAGAACCGGAATATGTAGATCGCGTAATTCGGTTAGCAGAAGAAAGAAATGTTACAATTAAAAAAGCTTCTGTGTTTTGTACGGATTCTATTGTCATGGAATATACACATTTAGAAGAAATCAAGTCATTTGGTACGGACTTGATTGAGATGGAAACATCAACTTTTTATGAAATCGCTAAGTTGATGGAACTACCTGCAATTGCGCTTCTGGTAGTTTCGGATAATTCGGCTGCGGGAGTGCCTCTAGTCGGAAGAAGTGAGGAAATACAGAGGATATATGAGTATTCGAGAAAAGTAGTACTGATTGATTTGATATATAAAATAGCATGTTTGGAAGTTTAGCAGATGGAGGAAAAACGATGCAAATTGCGACCTATAATATTTGGAATTCCGAGATGGGAATGCCGTATCGGACTGGGTGTATGATTCATGAAATATCAGGTGTGGAGGCAGATGTGATATGTCTTCAGGAAGTACAAAATAAAGCAATGGCCAGTGATATTGCGCATAGGGCGGGGTATCCGTATTTTTACTTTGACAGCTATCGGGATAGTGAGGAAGGTCTGTGTATTTTAAGCAATATTCCGTTCGCGGAGTGTGAATCATGGCTGGATCATTCAAATGCTATTTTTTGTTCTGTTTGTCACAATAATAAGACTATTTTGGTTATCAACATACATCTTCCGTGGGATAGTGTGGCAGAACGGGAGAGACAGATCGTGGACATTGTTGCTGAGGTTCATAATAAAAAATGTGATCTGGTTTTTATGGCTGGGGATTTTAACTGTGCGGAGACATCGGATGTACATCGTTTTCTCATGGGAGAATGCCGGTTGGATCAGAAGGAAGCAGTTCCCCGTTGGTATGATCTGGCCTCCGCGTATGCGGAGTTGACAGCTTCCGAGATAGAACCTACGCTGAATTTCCGTGAAAATCCGAGGTTTAAGCATAATACGATCGAATTGAATTCCAGATTTGACAGGATTTTATTGAGAAATACGTATCCTTGTGAGTTCCCGGTGTTGCGGAATTGTATGATATTTGGGAAAACGATTTATGAGGATATTCAGTTATCGGCGAGCGATCATTATGGGGTGATGGTGGATATGGAGCCGTGAAGGCATATACGGAATATTTTCTCGATCATTATCACGTTCCTAAATTGATAGCGACAGTCAGGGCAGATAATGTATCATCTTGGAGGGCGCTTGAGAAGGCGGGTTATCTTATTTTCTTTAAAGTTTCTTGATGTATTACCCTATAAAAAAGGATTAATTGTAAGTAAAGGATACTTTGCCGCGGAACTTTCGCGGTATTGAATGTAAAAACGAGATATGATACGATTTAAAAAAGGACTTTTATGTCGAGAAAGATAGGATTTTCGATGCGGGGATGGAGACGGAGGCCGCCTTGGCTCTTTATGTAGACGGTGGGCCCGTAGTTTTCAGGAGAACATGTTCCCGCATGGGGGCAGGAATCCACGCGTCTGCATTTGAGCGGGTGGCGGCACGGAATAAGAAACGAGGGTTTAGTCAATGTGCAATAAAAAACATATGATTGAGGAGGATCATTGACAATGGCAACAATAAATACAATTTTCAAGCAGGTTTTTGGAGAGGCTCTTAAGTCCCGTGGTTTTGTTAAAGTGAAGGGAAGGCAGCCGTATCTCGTAAGAGTGGTGGGAAATGAAATCTTACATGTAGTGGCATTTCGGAACGAATGGTGTCCAGAGCCAGGGTATAAAGATTTTTCCATTAGAGGAGGAGTGGCTACAGTGTATCGCAAGTCTATTGATTTTTCATGTGGTGTAAGAGATAACAGTAACTGGCTTTGGGGACTTAGAGATTACTACGTAAAGTCAAATCCGGCTGGTTATGATGATTATTGGAAGAAGCTAACGGCCTTTCATTATCAAATTGATGATGAAAAATGTTTGTATCATAAAATGGAACATGCACTGAAGGAAACAGAACGGATCTTGTTACCGTTACTTGACCGGGTGTCCGATCTGGATGTTTGTATTGAGTTTTTGAGAGTGTATAATTCGACTTCGCTGAATGTGCAGGAATATGATGAAAATTATAGGTTTGGTTATGAGGATGACAATGAGAGCCTGTTGTATATACAAACAGATAACCGTGATGATTTGGTGCTAAAATATAACGAAATGCTTGATGTAACTGCAAAGGCAATTGAAAATGGTAAGCCGGGATATGGGCCATATGAAGTAGAAAAGAAAGCTTATGAAGAATGGCGAGTCGAGACGATTACACGAAGAGATAGTATTTACAATACTCCCGCATTATGAAAAAAGGTATTGGCAGAACTTGAGCGGCGGAAAAAAGTGAATATGGAAACACTGAGGTCTTATGGGGTTGATTTGTAAAGTTGAATTTATTTTCTAATATTGAATAATATCCACGGATTATAAAAGTGTGGAATTTGTAAATGAACAACAAAAAAACAAATCATTGAGGAGGATTATTGACGATGGCAACAATAAATACAATTTTTAAACAGGTTTTCGGGGAAGCTCTTAAGTCCCGTGGTTTTGTTAAAGTGAAGGGAAGGCAACCGTATCTCGTGAGAGTGGTGGGAAATGAAATCTTACATGTAGTGGCATTTAAAAATGAATGGTGCGGAGAGCCAGGGTATAAAGATTTTTCCATTGGAGGAGTGGCTACAGTTTACCGCAAGTCTATTGATTTTTCATGTGGTGTGAGAGATAACAGTAACTGGCTCTGCGCTCTTAGAAAATATTACATAGAGTCAAATCCGACCGATTTTGATGATTATTGGAAAGAGTTAACTTTTTTTCGCTACCAAATGAATAATGAAGAAGGTCTGTATCGTAAGATGGAACAAGCTTGGAAGGAAACAGAAAAGATCATGTTGCCGATACTTGACCGGGTGTCCGATCTGGATGTTTGTATTGAGTTTTTGAGAGTGTATAATTCGACTTCGCTGAATGTGCAG
>CAJTTQ010000112.1 GCA_910579145.1 uncultured Eubacterium sp. | reverse complement strand
CCTCCTGTAAGTCCGGCTCAACCGGGCCTTTGTCCTATTGGAATCAAGATTTTGAACTTGTTTCGCAATTGCCTAAAACATTTTTATAAAGAACGCTGTTTTTGCGTTCTTCCGGTGTGAATAGGCGGCTCTGCCGCCGTAGAACTTCTTAGCTTTCGTTTTTTGAAAGCTTAGTAGTTCTATTCACACTGTTCCTGAAAACGAAAATGGATAATTTCTTATTTTCACGAGAGATGCCGCAAACAGAACCGCACCCAACACAAGAAAAAATACATATGACTGCCAAAGTTTCGGCAAATTGTCATACCCAAAACTGTGCATATAATATGTCGCATGATTCAGCGGGGAAATCCATCCGCTTATAATATTAGCGATGCGCATTTTCTCCGTCGAGATCCCGAACCATCCCGCCACCAGGTCCGGATTCATCAAAACACCAAACGCACTGAAACACACGCCGCCGATCATACCCCCATTCCGTTTACATAGATTGAGAAATAAGATGACGCCCGCCATCGAAACCGCATAGCCAGTCATCAAAAAAAAGATATGCAGGGAGCACACATACGGAGTCGTCAGTTCCATCACTTTTACAAAAGCCGGCACCGCCAGCGTCTCCCCGATACCAGAATATCCCAGCACCGCCGCGGTATCACTCCACATATTTGCCGGATAGGCCCGTTCCGCCGACAAAAATACCGTCGCCGCGAGGATGAACAGCATAAAGAAAAACACCGCCGAGATCAAATATAAAATCTGTCCGAGCATCCACACGACCCGGTCCGTCCTCACCATAAAGTACGGAACTTCGTTTGAAAGATTTGGCATATCCGAAAAAAGGAGCAGCAAAAGGATCGAAATAGCGAGCACCGACTGCGCGTCCCCAAACGTCCAAAGAAACGATTCCACTCCCTGAAGATACGTGCCGCGGGACTGCGCAAACTGCATGACTCTATCGGAAAGGAGAAAACAAAAGATAAAGGCGAGCAGGAAGCACAGGATGATCCGGGGATTTTTGTGCCACTTTCGAAAATTCCCCCGGGCGATATATAAGATCTGCCTGGTCTTACACACGTTCCATACACCTCCTCAGGATTTCATAATACAGGATGCCGGTCAGTAACGTCATTCCCCCGATCATCAGCAGGATGCCGAAATCACCAAATACCCACGTATGCTCGGGCGCATACCACTCGACGGGATACAGGCAGTACAACGACGGAAAGTATCGCTCATATAAGATAATGAGCATATAATAGAGGACAAACGCGCCACCATACGCCACATATGTGCTATTTGCCGCGGCCGCGAGCGCCGCTGACACGACGGCCCAGAACATACCAGAGAAGAAAAAGAGAACGAAGTTACCCGCCGCATCCTCCCCCTCTCCAAATCTCTGGCACACAAACACGGCGGCGGCGAGCAGGAGCCCCCCGCTGATGCCACAGGCGAGAAACTTCCCCATTATATAGGAAGTCCTCCCACACCGCGGCAGATATTCCTTGATAAATCCATGTTCATATTCGCGGATCCAGGCTGTGGAATACGGAACGGACGCGAGCACCGGCACACTCATCTGAAACAGGTCGGATTCCACGCCGCCCTGCCAGAGTATCGCGCACTCGAGCAAAAATCCCACGGCAAAGTTCACACTGCACAGCGCCCGCCATAAATCTGTCTCAAAACTATTCATAGCTTTCTACCTAATATCCCAATTCCTGATTGATGACCGATCCATCAATCGCATTGATAGACAATACCGTGCCTTTATTTTGGGCTCCAGATTCGTCCGTTACCGTCCCCTCAAAATTCCATACCGGCACGACAAGTCCCGTATTAAAGCTGTCTTTTTCACTGATCCTCGTATAGATCAGCCTGACATCCGTCACCTCTACAGACACATTCTGGGTTTCTCCCTCACCTTCTGCCGAATCCGGCGCGTTTTCGATCACGACCATTTTCTCAAAGGTATCCCTGATTTCACGAAACGGCTTGACACGGCTCGTTTCGACTACCGTTTCATCGACGGATAGCGGCGAAAGATAATGAAACCCTACGATCCCGCTGTCGTTGACCGCCACGGCGATCCCCTCATTTCCCCATACCTTTTTTACATGCTGCCCGCCCTGAAATCCATCGGTCATTTTATATCCCGCCAGGTTGCTCACAAACACATCATCCAGCTTTCTCAGGCATAAAAAACGGTAGATATTGCGGTACTGCTGGCTGCCGTCGTCTCCCTGTTTTATGAGCTGCGCATACACGCCTTTGTCATAACATTGGTAATCCTCCAGGCCTAATTGTTTGAGCAGGACAGTTACTTTTTGTTCCGCGTCCGCTTCCGTCAATGTGAGCGGTTCGTTGTCCACACATTGAACGTTCGCACCACCCTCCATCTCAATGCCTTTTCCATTATCTGAAAAGTCCGGTTCCTTTCCCTCTTCTTTTAGTACGATAGATGGAATGTCACTGTCCACAAAAGCACTGTATATACGTTGATCTACATACCCGTTCTTACCGCTTTCATAGCGCAGGCAGTTTCCGTAATCATCCGAATTCTGCATAAACAGCGCATGGAAATTTCCGTCTTTGCCGTCGCTGACGCCATAAAACATCTGGCCATTTTTATTCAGGTCATACAGCCAGCTGTAAAAGGAGTCTTCCTTGTCGCTCTCGTACAGATCCTTGATATTTTTAATCTTATTGTCGGTCGGATAATCCGTTAGTTCCACTTTGGCCGGCGCCGTCTTGTACTCCTTCTCCAGATCGGCCAGCGACTGCTCATATTCTTCCACCCGCTCTGGATCTTCCTTTTTCGCCTGCCGGATCCACTCCTTATGTTCATTGATCTCCTGCGCAATCACCGCTTTTGTCCGGGCGTCGCGCTTATTACCTTCATAATAGACCGTATCGGGTGTGAGCGCCGTTCTCACGCGGTCTAAAAACTCCTGTTTGATCTTTTTCGCCCTGACGCGGTACACCGAAAGTTTATCGATCCCCGGTACTTCTACCTTCGCATCGACATTTACCGTCACATGCAGATTTTTATCTTTGAACTTTTTCTGATACGACTCATACTGTTTCATCTCTTCTTTTACTTCTTCATACGAATTCGCATGATCGGTCGCCTGTGCCTGCTGTAACATTTTATCCATATTCTTCTCTTTGACGACGGACTCCTCCGGATTCCCCGCGCAACCGGATAACGTCACCATGAGGGCGCCTGCCATGATCCATACTAACCTTTTTCTCATTTTGTCCTCCCTTCCACCGCGCGAACGGCACTCTGATTCAAAAAGTTACACACATAAACAAAAAACGTTTATGTTAGTATGATCATAACACAAACGCTTTCAGCAAGTATTCATCGTCTTTTAAACAAATTGTAAAATCACACGCGTCCCCTGCCCCAGTTCACTCTCCATCCGGATCGTACAGTCATGGTGCTTCAGGATCAATGCCGTGATCGCCAATCCGAGCCCCGCGCCGCCGCTTTTCCTGCTCCTCGATTTGTCGATCATATAAAAGGGCTCCAGGATCTTCTCCCGCTCGTCCTTCGGGATGCCTGTGCCAAAATCCTGTACTTCTATTACCCGCTCCTTTGCCGAGAGAAGGATCCGGTCTCCCCTTTTACTAGCCTTTCTCGCATTATCAATAAGATTGATCAAAACCTCCGTAAACAGATCCGCGTCTGCCACAAATACCTGCCCGTCTTCCTGACACTCCAGCCGGATCCCATCCTCCCAAAGGCTCTGCCGGCACGCCTCCGCGGCGTGGGCAAACAGCACACTGGCCGGCACCTCCTGCCTCTCAATGTTCTCGCTTTCTTCTAATAAAAGTAAGTTCATCATTTTTTTAGAAAGGCGTTCCAGGCGACAGCTTTCCTCGTATATATAAGAAAGCGCTTCTTCTTTGTCGCTCTCGGGCAGCTTTACGGTTAATAATGTTTTTGCGTACCCGGATATCGCGGTCATCGGCGTTTTTAACTCATGTGTCAGATTTCCCATAAACAGCGTCCGCTTCCATTCCGCCTCTTCGAGCTGCCGGATGCGGCACTGCACCGCTTCTGCCATACGATTGAAATTATCGCTTAACGTTCCGATCTCATCTTTTCGCCAGACAGGGATCCTCTCGTCATAGTGTCCTCTCGCGATCAGCTTCGCACCGGCATTTAGTTCTTTCAGCGGCTGCAGCACCCGGCTCAGAATAAAGAACAAAAACGCGCATACGAGCATCGTGACTACACAGGTCAGTATAACGAGTCCGATTCCGAGCATCCTCATACGCTCCCACACATACGTAATATCCTCCAGCTTATATATCGTGTACGAGCCTCCTTGCTCCTGCCGGTATATAAAAAAATGCCGCCCTCCCCATGTCAGTTCTGCCTCCTCTGCCGCCAGATCTATCAGCGGGTGGTACGGCAGCGACTCCAGATCGGCCTGCGCAAAAACCGTTTCATTGTATACTTCTATATCCTCTCCCCCCACCGTCTGGACAAAACATAAGAGCATATCATCCTTTTGCTGTTTCATAAAGTATTGCAGCACTTCCCAGTCAGGCTCACGGCCGGTCCGGTCTTCCAACGCCGTAATCTTCTTTTCCAGCTCGGTAAATCCAGCCAGCGCGTTTTGCACACTCTGCGCCTGCGCCGCATCGATGGAGTTGCTTTTTACGAGCAGATAGACGGCGGCGCTGCTCACGATCGAGGAAAAAAGGGTACTGATACAGCAGATCAGTATGATCTTTGTCTTTAACCGCATGACTTCACTCCCTGTTCCTTTCGTTTTACAGTTCCAACTTCGCCGGATTTACAGTTCCAAACTCGCTTGTTTTACAGTTCCAACCGGTAGCCGATCTTGGAAACGGTCTTTATATGGTCATTCAGCGAAAGTTTCTTACGCAGCTGGCCGATGTGCACATCCACCGTTCTCGTCTCCCCGACAAAGTCCACGCCCCATACACGCCGGAGCAGCTCTTCGCGCGAGATCGCGATATTCTGATTCCGCGCCAGTACGCAGAGCAGCTCATATTCCATTGGTTTTAGTAAAACTTCCTTCCCGTTTTTCCTCACGGTATGTTCTAAAAAGTTGATCTCCACATCTAAGAAGCGGATGACATCACTGAGTTTTTTCGCCCTTTCTAACACCTTTTCCATGCGGACCATGAGTTCCAGCATTTCAAAGGGCTTTACGATATAATCTTCTGCTCCGCCCTGTAGTCCCTGTATTTTCGACTGGATGTCGTCTTTCGCAGTCAGGAAGATGACGGGGATTTCGTAAGAGGATACGATATCGAGCAGGGCAAAGCCGTCCATGCCGGGCAGCATCACATCAAGGAGCGCGATGTCGTAGGCGTGCTCGTTTTCCAGTGCTTCGGCGGCCTCGCTCCCATCGTGGAACACCACGGTTTCGTAACCTGCCACGGAGAGGTTCATGCTGATCATTTTCGCGATCGGGATTTCATCTTCTACGATCAATACTTTGTTTTTGTTCATATATACCTCATACATCTCACCAACATTAATAAAGGTGTAAAGCCATAATAATTCAATAAAAACTTTGCACCTTTCGTTTTTGTGATTACTTTTTTTGATTACATTTCATATTCTTCGGACGGAATATCCAAAGAAGAAAGTTTATTCTGATATACTTTTATTTGAAAATCTAATTTTGCATTATTGCCCGTTTCTGCTTTTTTGATACGTTGCAAATTCACATAGTAATCAATTGTCACTTGTTCAAATTCGTCAAGTGTCATCCCTTCAACCATCCTTTCACCGCCTCGTAACTTAATGTGTATATAATTAGTATAGCGGATCCGTGGAAAAGTGTAAAGCCTTTATTCAATTATCAAGGTGTGCGCGCGGTATTACTTGTTTTTCGTTTTTTTATTTGTATCTATGGAAAGGACTAAATAATATTGCTGTTACCCTGAAAGAAAAATATCAGGATACTTTAGATGAACAAAAATAGAAATTCTGGAACTTGTAATAGCTATTATGGCAGGCCTAATTCACTATATCTCTCGGATTCTCCTTAACTACATTATATACATTTTATTTTTGTGTTACAATCTTTGATTTGACAATTTCTCCATTATCATCTATATAAATAAAGTCATTAAAATTATTAAACAAGAGAAACAAATAATCACTTATACTGTACCAATATTCAAAATCATGAAAAAAACTACTCATTTTTCCAAAAGAAAAAAGATTGATCAGCTCTATAGAGCCGCAAAGACAGCAAATCCAAATATCCTCTTTTTCATATGGCAATAAATCATCTATATTTTGAGACTT
>CAJTTQ010000111.1 GCA_910579145.1 uncultured Eubacterium sp. | reverse complement strand
ACGTTTGAGGTTCGATATATGGTGACGAAGCATCATATCCTGCGCTATGGTAGAATTATCATTCTCACGGCTATCAACCAACGACTGGATATATTCTCCCTTATCTTCTTTTCTGACTATGGATGGAACAAGTCCTAACTGCCGTTGAATCATATTCATCACCAGTCGAGTAGTGCGCCCATTGCCATCAACCCACGCTGATCGCGCCGACAACGGCCACGACGCCGGCAATGGCGTAGCAGAGCTTGACAACGATGGGCACATACTTGGCGATTTCCTCTGTGACCGTGGTCAGGGCTGCTGTGCCCGCTTCATAGTTTCCTGCGGTGTTCTGAGCAAGGCAAGCGACTGTGCCGACAAGCAGCATGAGTGCCAGCGAGCTTAGGCGGGGCGATGTGACGATTTTTTTGATAGAGTTCTTGATTTTCTGTAATTTGTTCATCTGTTTTGTTTCAAAATTGTTTTACGGTTCTCTTATTTCTCATTTGCGCATTTGAGTGTTTCTATATCCGGTAGCCGAAAAAAGCGGGGAACACGACGGTAGCACCGATGATGAACAGAATGGCTCCGACCACCATCATAATCTCTTTCTTCCAACCTTCCTCTCCGGCGTTTATCTTGAAGTAGATCTGCAGGCTCGCTATGACGGACACGATGCCGGCTACGGCATAGCAGACATAGACTACATAGAGCAATATGGTTATCACAAAGTCGTGGGCTTTCGCCAGTCCGTCCGCACCCCAGCTGTAATCTACTCCGCCGCATTTAGCGAATGCGGGCTGGCAGCAGGCGGCAAGTATTACCGTCAGTGCCGCACGTACAAAGTCAGTATGTCTCACGAGTATGGCTGACTGTGGATTTACGGAATGCAATGTCCGATTTCTTATCATACAACATCTGTTCAAGTTCGTCATACGAGACGCCACCTTCGCTCGTCACGTCAGTTTCATCCATGGTTTCTGTCAGGTCATCGAATCGGCCCTTGCCATTCCTGGCAGATGTTTCCTTTTCCGGTTCGGCGATATTTGAGCTGTCATTTACCCGGTTAGTCTCTTCTCCAAGGAAGAATCCGTCGCCGCTTTCCCTCACGGGCGTAGCGACAACTTCATCCTGCATCCCACTGACATCAAATTCCTCGACCGGGGTGTCTTTCTCGTTTTTCTTGCCGTAAAGGTCTTTGCTGATATGGTAGCCGTAATAGATGATGTAGGCCACTGTCAGCACAATAACGAATATTACATACGGAGTCATTGTCGTTTGCGTTTATTTGGATTTGAGTTTCATTTTCGTCGCAAAGTAATGTTGATTAAAACAAGCAAGAAAATTATATTCTAAAAAAACCGTTTTTCTTAACTACAATTAGTATAAAATGCTGATTTCAAACTCACTTTCATAGTCTGGACGCTGTTATACTTAAAAAAGCAAGTATGAAAACATCACAGTCTGATTATATTAAAATATAAGCAATGTATTCCCTTACTTATCAAGGTAACTCGTCGCTCATTTAATTATGGGTGCATATAGGATGTGCATAAAATGAAATGACTGGAAATACAGTTTATGCTTCTTTACAATTTGTCCGAACTTGCACATATTTCCATTCCCTCAATGAAATTTATAAAGATTTATTTGCAGAAAAAAGGGAAATAGCAGAAGTAAGCTAACTACACTTGTTTTCAAGTGGATACACATTGTTGTTTTTGCGCCTATTTTACTTGAATTAGGGGGATTTTCTCAAAAAGTACACGTTTAGTACGCCTGAAAAACAACCATAGGGGAATCCGATTTGTTAAGAGATGTATATGGCGATTTTCAAATTTTTACCACCCTATTTATATTTGCTCAAAATTAGCAATTTCAATCAATATGGCAAAAATAGAAAGTCGCAAAAAGCAAAATCCGAAGCTCCAGCAATCAGAGCTGAGTGACGGACGTGCCAGCCTCTATCTGGAATACTATCTCGGCCGAACCGAAACACCGGTGCTTGACGAGAACGGCCAGCAGGTCTATTACACGACCGGGGCGATGGCAGGTAAACCCAAGTATCAAATCAAACATTCACGAAAGAAAGAGAATCTGAATCTCTACATCTGGCTTCATCCGCGCAGCCAGCAGGAGCGTGTGCAGAACAAAAACACTCTTGCCCTCGCGGAGAAAATACGCTTCGAGCGCGAGCAAACTTTTTTGGAAGACCGAGAGGGCTACCGTCTGCGAAAGGAGATGGACGAGGACTTTCTGGAGTTCTGCAAGGAGTTCATCAAGATGCCGTCCCTCACAAAATATACGCGGATAACGTTAAAGCACGGGTTACAAAAGTTCATGGACTTTCTCGCCGCAACTCCGAGATATGCCCTCTATAAGAATAATCTTAAAATGACTCAGCTGACGGTTGATATGGTCGCTGCGTATGTAGAGTATCTGAAAGAGAACGGTACAGGTGACGGTCCGAAAATATACTTCCGTATGTTCAAGCGTATGGTAACGGCCGCAGGTCTGGAGATTTTTCCTATCTGGCACGAATACTCCTTTGCCGCACGTTTACATTGGCAAGCAACTCCAACATATCCACTTGGCATAGGTACGCCTTGAAATAAAAATGGCTCCCCCGATATATCAGGAAAGCCACAGGAAGACATTGTGAATGATGTTGCCGTTTCTTCAGAACGGCATCCCGTCAATGAAAAAGGAACCATGCAATCCCGGATC
Organism: uncultured Eubacterium sp.; assembly: GCA_910579145.1. Classification (GTDB taxonomy): domain Bacteria; phylum Bacillota; class Clostridia; order Lachnospirales; family Lachnospiraceae; genus Eubacterium_F. Next base: position 3,614 of record CAJTTQ010000111.1, on the reverse strand, counting down.
GGTGTAATGTCCGGAATCATCAAATCGGAGAGCAACGGAGATGAAGGTGACGACGGTCTTTACACCCGTGGATTGAAAACCTGCGGGACATGGAATAGCGGCTAAGTCAAGAGATGTTCGGCAGCCGTCCCGGATGCACATCTTTTGGCTATGCTGATATTCGATGTCACGCATCGGACGCATGACAAAAACAGACAATGAAAAAGAAAAAAACGCAGATATGCCCATATCACCGACCATGATATGCAGGCATCGAATCAGTAAAAAAGACAGGGGAAAATATCGGAACCCCACGGTTCAAAAACACAAAAAACAGGTGTACTGACACGGATATGAAGGAAAGTCAGCGCAGTTAAATATCCTTAAAGCCCAATAAAAATCTAAAATCCACTTTCCTCCAAATTCCCCAAAAGTACACTATTAGTACACCGCAAATACTAAACCTCGCTGATAATCAGCATACTTACGGCTGTTTGTAATTATTTATCAGATTTCTTATTATAAAATTGAACCGCAATTTATTTTAATGCCGGTTTTGTAATTATTTTCATTGTAAAATTGGCACTATACGTAAACTGGATATTAATGATTGATGATGATTGATGCTCAAAAAAGGATTTTCTCTCCTGCTAATCAATGTTTTGTGGAATCTTTTTAGTATCTTTGCATCAAAATTCATAGAAAATATGGTAACAAACCTCGCACATTTAATCGGAGAAACTACCGACTACGACAAGAAACAACAGCTTGAAATCAACAGACCAAAGAGCTGGTGTAAAAGTGTTTCTGCTTTTGCCAACGGGCGAGGTGGCTCTCTGATTTTCGGGGTGGCCGATGATGATACCGTAATTGGATTGGAAAAACCACAATTCGCAGCAGAAAAATTCAGCGAGATTGTCAAGTCGAAACTGGATCCTGTACCGGAGTTCTCGCTTTCCTTCGAGAAAATTGATGGGAAGATTCTGATGATTGTTCGTGTAGAGCCTGGAAACATTACTCCATATTACTATATGGGAGACGGACAGCAGATCGCATTCTGCCGCCTCGGAAATGAAAGCGTCCCTGCCACGGCCAACATGCTTAGGGAACTGGTGTTGCGTGGCACTCACCAGTCGTATGATAGCCTATTGTCAGATTACAAGTTCGAGAATTATGCCTTCACCAAATTGCGGTCGGTCTTTCATGCCCGGACTGGCAAGGAATTTACTGATGATGATTACGAATCGTGGGGCATCATGAATGCGGACGGACGCCTTACCAACGCTGGCGCATTGTTGGCGGATGAAAGTCCCATCCGCCATTCACGGTTGTTCTGTACACGTTGGAATGGTCTTGATCAGGCTCATGGCATAATGGATGCCCTTGACGACATGGAAGTATCAGGCAGTCTTGTCATACTGTTGCAGGAGGGGCTTGATTTTTGCAGGCGCAATTCCCGAAAGATGTGGTACAAGACACCGAACGGACGCGTGGAATTGCCCGGATATCCAGAAGACAGCATACTTGAAGGGGTGGTAAACGCCCTTATACACAGGTCTTACATTGAGATTGGCGGTGAAGTTCATATAGACATCTTCGATGACCGCATCGAGATTTCTTCTCCGGGAGGAATGTATGAAAATAAGCCTGTTCAAGATTGCGATATCTTGCGCATCAGGTCGCGTCGTCGCAATCCTGTTCTTGCCGACATATTCAGCCGTCTTAAATACATGGAACGTCGAGGCAGTGGTTTTAAGAAAATATGTCAGGACTACAGCCTTCAGGTCAATTATCGGGAAGAGTTACATCCGAAATTCTATTCGGACAACTACGATTTTGTACTCACGCTCTATAATCTGAACTACGGTGTTGAGAATGGGGCAACGAATATGGTTCCTCAAAGTTCCTCAAAGTTCCCCAAAGATCCCCAAAGTTCCCCAATTTTGACGGAACGATTGTCTATCTTCCTGAATGTGCTTCGTAAATTTCCGGGGGCGACGATAGAACTTTTGGCAAAAGAATCTGATGTTTCTGACAGAATGGTAAAAAAATACCTTAAGTTGCTTAAGGAACAAGGTCTTATCCGGCGTGTAGGCAGCAACAGAAAAGGCTATTGGGAAATCATGGAGTCATAATCCGCAAAACATATTGTGGATGGCTATGATACTGAAAACCATAATTCTTGCTTCACTGATTTTCAATGATTTCAATGCGACATTGATAATAGCCGGACTTTCAGTGTTGTTCTTTCTTCTGTTGTCACGACTCATGTGCTGGCGGATGAAAGCTGGTAATGCGTTTTATGCTGCTGCGAAATTTGCGCCATCCGACGCTATTCGGACGCGATATGCTCGAAAAGGAGTATTGGCTGGCAATAAAGAGGCTCGTTTATTGTATATTTTTTCTTCCCCAGCTTCATTCTCCGACCGGCGTCCTCTTTCAGCCTTCAAAATAAAGAAGATACCATGTGTCTTTTCCGATTTCTATTTTCCTGCAAGATACAGGAAGTATTTGAGCGTACCACAAGAGGATTTTACCCGAAGTGTCCTGGCGTTCAAGGATGGCATGAACGACAGCATAGATTTCTTCCTAAAAGGCATTGATTGCCTGAAACCCAAGGAAGGTGCCGTCGTGATGTTCATGCCTTGCAGTGCGTGGTGGAAGTATTGGGTCAGGTTCAGGCATATCGCCGATTATATTGAACGCCAATGTCCGAAACTTGAAAATGGTTTTGGTTATTACTCTTATATGGGAGAAAGAGACAGCCTGCATCTGCAGAGAAACCGCACCGATGCCGTCATTGAAAGGAACTTTGAGATTCGTTGCGATTTGACAGGTAAGGATGTCATCGTGGTGGACGATATCATCACCTCTGGCAAAAGTCTCAGGCAGTTGAAAAAGCAGATCGAAGCTGCGGGCGGCCATGTGTCGGGAGCGATTTTCTTCGCTGGAACTTTTGCCATGCCGGGTAAAATTACGACTTTCCTCACGGCTCTTTCTGAAGAAATCACCCTGGACGGCACGTCACTTAGTAACACTTGTGATATGGTTACAACGCATGGACAAGACATGAAAAACACTTCAACCCTTTGTGACAGGCTTTTGACTGACAAAAAAGAGTATGCCGATAAAACGGGAGAGCAGTGTCGAATGGGGCAGAAGCACGGGAATATGGTTGCCGAACAGATACCTGACCGTACAATCGTTTACGAAGATTCCAGCATGGCATTTTGCTACCGGCATTTCATCCCCGGAAAACGTCCGTACTATACGGCTGTACATATTCCTGCAGAAGAAAAGGAGGCGGACTTTATACTGCGTCATCTTGCGGAGATTATTGAGGCGGACAAGCATCGGGAACCAACAGAATATGAACTTTCTCTCGACAATCATCCATACTGCAATTAGATTTGATAATCATGTACACTACTGTCCACTAAAAATGGACGGGGTTAAAAATTAAATAAATTCGGTTCACTCGAACTATAGAGAACTTTGACATCGTTGATATTCTTTTTGTCGAACAAGTCCCGTATATGGGTTTTGTCAGTAAGCGAGATTCCAAGAATCTGAAGAACTTCGTAAACGCTTCGCTCCAGTTGCATATCATGTTGCATTATCGCCACGAGGCAATA
>CAJTTQ010000110.1 GCA_910579145.1 uncultured Eubacterium sp. | reverse complement strand
CGTCTCTTAATTCTACCGAATTTCGTTTTTGTCGCGTTTTGTTCGATGTCGGGTGTGATTTATCAGGTTTCATTCTGTCGGCTGTAATAGGGTCTCTAAATCGCGGAAAAACAGGATAGCGGATTTTACCCCTCTATCCTGTCTGTTTCTGCCGCCTGTCAGGTTCAGAAAGGCAGGTCTTCCTCAGTCTCGGCAAAGTATGGGTTGCTCGCTGACAGATCTACCGCCGCCTGTTGCTTCTTCTTCAGTTCGTGAAGACCGCCGACAATCGGTTGGGCGGCACGTTCCTCATCTGTCATACGCTCATAGACCTCGCGGTCGTAGGAGACTTTCAGGCAGTGAGTGTCGCTGTACTGTGGGTTCTGCATCTCTATCGCTGTCAGATTGAGATAGCAGCCTTTCTCAGAAAGGAGAAAACATTGACACATCAGGAGATAGCAAAACTAGATGAAATTTTGCAGGTGCACGACTACAATCATACTCTTCTCATTGCGATCATGCAGGACATACAGAAAGAGTATCATTATCTTCCCGAGGAAGCGTTGTGTTACATAGCAAAAAAATTAAAGCTTAGTGAAGCTAAAATTTATGGGGTCGCTACATTTTACGAGAATTTTTCCCTGGAGCCGAAGGGAAAATATGTGATCAAGATCTGTGACGGAACGGCTTGCCATGTGCGTAAATCTGTGCCGATATTAGAGGAATTCCGCAAGATCCTCGGCGTGAGCGAGGATAAGCCGACGACGGATGACATGATGTTTACGGTGGAGACCGTGTCCTGTCTGGGGGCGTGCGGACTGGCTCCGGTATGTACGGTGAATGACCATGTGCATCCGGCCATGACACCTGAAAAGGCAAGGGAACTTATCGAGGAACTAAAGGGAGAAGAAAGCGGCAAGGAGGTTGAGGCAGATGATTAATACGAGGGAAGAACTGATCGCGAAGCAGGAAGAATATAAGGCCTCCTTGAACAGTCAGAGAAAACAGATCCTGATCTGTGCCGGAACGGGCTGTGTGGCGGGCGGTTCGCTGGAGATCTATGACAGGATGAAGGAAATTATCGAAGAGAAAGGGCTTCGGTGCGCGCTGCTCCTTGAGAAAGAGCCGCACGGTGACAGCATCGGACTGAAAAAGAGCGGCTGCCACGGATTTTGTGAGATGGGACCGCTGCTCCGGATCGAGCCGATGGGCTGGCTGTATTTGAAAGTGAAACTGGAAGACTGTGAAGAAATCATTGAGAAAAGTATCATTAACGATGAAGTTGTGGATCATTTGGTATATAAGGATAAATCCCTGAAATCGTACGTAAAACAGGAGGACATCCCATTCTATAAACAGCAGACGCGTGTGGCGCTCGAGTACTGCGGGCGGATCAATGCCGAGAGTATCGCGGAGTATTTGGCACTGGGCGGATACAGCGCGGTGGCAAAGGCGTTGTTCGACATGACGCCGCAGCAGATCGTGGATGAGATCAGTGAGGCATCGCTGCGTGGACGAGGGGGCGGCGGATTCCCGGCGGGGCGCAAATGGCAGCAGGTACTCGATCAGGATGTAGAAGAAAAATATATCGTCTGCAACGGTGACGAGGGCGACCCGGGCGCGTTCATGGACCGTTCCATGATGGAAGGTGAGCCGCACCGTGTCATTGAAGGAATGCTGATCGCGGCCATCGCCACCAAAGCGCACCACGGGTACATATACGTGAGAGCGGAATATCCGCTGGCCGTTGAGCGGCTGCAGACGGCGATCAATAAAGCGCTTGACCGCGGCTTGTTAGGAAAGAATATCCTCGGTTCTGGATTTGATTTTGACCTGCATATCAGTCAGGGTGCAGGGGCGTTCGTCTGCGGCGAGGGAAGCGCATTGACGACGTCGATCGAAGGAAACCGCGGAATGCCGAGGGTGAAGCCGCCGCGTACGGTGGAGCACGGACTGTTTGACAAGCCGACGGTGCTGAACAACGTAGAGACGTTTTGTAATGTGCCGCCTATTATTTTAAACGGGGCGGAATGGTATAAAGGATACGGGCCGGAGAACAATCACGGTACGAAGGCGTTTGCGCTCACCGGAAATGTCGTGAACACCGGTTTGATCGAAGTTCCGATGGGGACGACGCTGCGCGAAGTTATTTTTGACATCGGCGGCGGCGTCAAAGGCGGCGAATTTAAAGCCGTTCAGATCGGCGGGCCTTCGGGCGGCTGTCTGTGTATGAGCGCGACCGAGGACCATTTGGATATGAAACTGGATTTCGACTCGCTGAAAAAAGTGGGGGCGATGATCGGTTCGGGCGGCCTCGTTGTCATGAATGATAAGAGTTGTATGGTAGAGGTGGCAAGGTTCTTCATGAACTTTACTCAAAATGAATCGTGCGGAAAATGTGTGCCGTGCCGTGAGGGAACGAAGCGGATGCTCGAACTTTTGACAGATATTACAGAGGGACGGGGGACGATGGAGCATATTGACCTTCTCGAGAAGCTTTCGGATACCGTGTCTGCCACGGCGTTGTGCGGTCTTGGAAAGACGGCGGCGTCTCCGGTCGTGAGTACGCTCAAATATTTCCGGGATGAGTATGTGGCACATGTTGTGGACAAAAAATGTCCGGCGGGCCAGTGTAAGGCTCTGACGACGCTGCAGATCGATCCAGAGCTTTGCCGCGGATGTACGAAATGCGCGAGAATGTGTCCGGTCGGGGCCATTTCCGGAAAAGTGAAAGAGGCTCATGTGATTGACGCGTCGAAGTGTATCAAATGCGGCGCCTGCAAAGAGGGTTGTAACTTTGGTGCGGTAAAAGAAGTGTAACCCGGATTACATTTTGAGAATGGAGGAAAAGTATGTCTAAAAAATATATGATTATAGATGGCATCCGTAGCGAATTCACGGATGAGAAAAACATTTTGCAGGTCATCCGAAAAGCCGGGATCCATGTGCCTACTTTTTGCTACTATACGGACATGTCGATCTACGGCGCGTGCCGTATGTGCGTGGTAGAGGATGAGAGGGGAAATATCATCGCTTCCTGTTCCACCCCGCCGAGGGATAAGATGGTCATTCGCACAAATACGTCGAAGCTCCACCAGCACAGGAAAATGATCCTGGAACTGCTTCTCGCTTCGCACTGCCGTGATTGTACGGTGTGTGAGAAGAACGGAAACTGCCGTCTCCAGATGCTGGCGGCGAGGTTCCGCCTCACGAACGTGCGCTTCCCGAATACACACCCGGAGCGCACGATCGACGACTCGTCGCTCTCGATCGTCAGGGATCCGAGCAAATGTATTTTGTGCGGTGACTGCGTGAGGATGTGTAATGAAGTGCAGCATGTCGGGGCGATCGACTTTGCCCACCGCGGCGCGGATATGGTTGTCAGCCCGGCATTTAACAAAAATATTGCCGATACGGATTGTGTCAACTGCGGTCAGTGCGCGGCTGTCTGCCCGACGGCGGCGATCACGATCAAAAATGACCTGCGCGAGGTGTGGCAGGCGTTGTACGCGCCGAATAAGCGCGTGGTAGCGCAGATCGCGCCGGCCGTCCGTGTGGCGATCGGTGAGGAATTTGGCCTTGCGCCGGGTAAAAACTCGGTTGGAAAGATCTTTACGGCGCTTCGCATGCTCGGTTTTGATACAGTGTTTGATACGAGTTTCAGCGCGGACTTAACTGTCGTGGAAGAGGCGTCGGAGCTTGTATATAAACTGGAGAATGGGGAGAAGAAATACCCGCTCGGAAATTCCATGCCGCTGTTTACGTCGTGCTGTCCGGCGTGGGTGCGTTTTGTGGAGACGAAACATCCAGAAGTCCTTCCGTACGTATCCACCTGTAAATCCCCGATGGAAATGTTTGGCGCGGTGCTCAAGGAGCACTATAAACCGGCGGATGAGGAAACCGGCCTCGAGACAGTATCCGTTGCCGTGATGCCTTGTGTGGCGAAAAAATATGAGGCGGCTCGTGAAGAGTTTAAGCGTAATAATGTGCCGGATGTCGATCATGTCATCACGACGAAAGAACTGATCCTTATGATCAAGGAACTCGGCATCCAGTTCAACGAGATCGAGCCGAGCGCGCCCGATATGCCATTTTCCATCAGTTCCGGCGCCGGCGTGATTTTCGGCGTGACCGGCGGCGTGATGGAAGCGGCGCTCCGCCATGTGGCAGAGAAGAATAACGAGGCGCTGCGTGAGATCGAGTATTCCGGTATCCGCGGACTGGAGGGAACGAAAGTGGCCGAGGTGGAAGTGGCCGGAACGAAACTCCGTGTCGGCGTGGTGAATGGCCTGGGAAATGCTGAGAAGCTGATCGAGAAGCTTCAGCGGGGCGAGGAAAAGCTGGATTTTGTCGAAGTGATGGCGTGTCCGTACGGTTGTATCGGCGGCGCCGGCCAGCCGTTTGGTTACCAGAGCGTGAAGCAGGAGCGCGCGACTGGTATGTATAAAGCGGATAAATCCGCGATCATCAAGCGTTCGGAGGAGAACCCGACGCTGCTTAATATGTATGAGAACGGTATTTTGAAAGACCGCGCGCATGAATTGTTACATGTGCACTACGGGAAATAAGCAGTTTTCGGAAGGAGCTGCCGTACTAGCCGATTTTTGTACCTGCTAGTACGGCAGTCCTTTCTTTTCTGAGAAGAAATTTGCAGACTGTATGGAAGTGGTTTCCACCGTTTTTCAGGTTGGCGCAAATTTGGTTGGCGCGAATCATATATACACATTTACATGTCATAAAAAGGAAGAACATATGATACAGAACATAAAAAAGAGTTATGAGCATACGATCTATGCCAGTTATGTGGGATACATTACACAGGCGGTGGTGAACAATTTTACGCCGCTTCTTTTTTTAACATTAGTGGCGACATATGGATTTTCGCTGGAAAAGATCACACTGATCACGACGGTCAATTTTTTCGTACAGCTTTTCGTCGATCTGGTGTCGGTGAAGCTTATTGACCGGATCGGTTACCGACCGGCGATCGTCGCCGCGCATCTATTCGCGGCGGCGGGGATCGCGGGACTGGCCGTTCTGCCACAGATGTTTTCACACGCTTATACGGGGATCATGGTTTCCGTTATTTTGTACGCGGTCGGCGGCGGGATCATCGAGGTGCTGATCAGTCCGATCGTGGAGGCATGTCCGACAGTAAAGAAGGAGGCGGCGATGAGCCTTCTGCATTCTTTTTACTGCTGGGGGCAGGTCTTTCTCGTACTGATCTCTACGCTGTTTTTTGCTGTGTTTGGTATTGAAAACTGGCGTGTTTTAGCGTTCTTATGGGCGATCATCCCGTTTTTAAATACGGTCTATTTTATGTTGGTCCCGATCTATCCGGTCGTGGAAGAGCATGAGAAGCTCTCTCTGCGGGGACTTTTTGGCAGGAATGTGTTCTGGCTTCTGATGGTGATCATGGTATGCGCGGGAGCATCAGAACTGGCGATGAGCCAGTGGGCGTCTGCGTTTGCGGAGTCGGCGCTCGGCATTTCAAAGACCGTAGGGGATTTGGCTGGGCCGTGTGCGTTTGGCGTCCTTATGGGCATTGCGAGAGCGCTTTACGGGAAGTTCAGCGAGCGGATCCCGCTGAAGCGGTTTATGCTCGGCTGCGCGGTTCTCTGCGTTTTTTGTTATGCGGCGGCTTCTCTTACCTCAAATCCCGTTTTGGGACTGGTTGGCTGCGCGGTCTGTGGATTTTCGGTGGGGATCTTCTGGCCGGGGACGTTCAGCATTGCGGCGAAGAGCATTCCGGGCGGAGGGACGGCGATGTATGCGCTCTTGGCGCTGGCCGGAGATATCGGGTGTTCGGGCGGGCCGACTGTAGTGGGGATGGTGGCAAATGCCGCTGGCGGTGCGCTTCAGACGGGGTTACTTGCTGCTATGGTCTTTCCTGTTTTGATATTTTTTGGAATTTGTCTGGTGAGGAAGGGGTGAGAGCGGATGATTCGGAAGATTACAAAAAGTGAGATACCGGACTGTGTGGAAGTCATCTGTAAAAGTTTTTTGACAGTGGCTGACGAGTTCGGATTTACAGTAGAAAATGCACCGAGGTTTACGGCATTTGCTACGACGAGGGAGCGTTTAACCTGGCAGTGGGAAAAGGAACAGAGACTGATGTTCGCATATTTCGAGGATGGTAAAATGGCGGGATATTATTCACTGCTGCGGCAGAATGAAAAGGAGTGTGAATTGAATAATTTATGCGTGTTAGAGGAGTACCGGCAGAGGAAGATCGGGGAACAGCTTTTACAACATGCGTTTAACGAGGCAGGGAAGATGGGGTGTTTGTGGGTGAATATCGGGATCGTCGAGGAAAATGTGAGATTGCGAAAATGGTATGAGAAGCACGGGGCAGT
>CAJTTQ010000109.1 GCA_910579145.1 uncultured Eubacterium sp. | reverse complement strand
CGACAAAGACGTCAGGTGAACATTTCACTTGGCGTCTTTTTTCGTTCCGCGGCAGATATGAATCTCAGAAACACTACATATGTTGCAGGGCCGCATAAAAATAGTTGGAGGTGTCTTTTATGGAATTTGCAGAAGAGTTAGGCGAAATGATCACGACGGCAAGTTCGGAAGTGGCATTTGGGATCTGGTTTTTGATCGGTGCCGCGCTGGTGTTTTTCATGCAGGCAGGATTTGCCATGGTGGAAACCGGATTTACGAGGGCGAAAAACGCAGGTAACATCATCATGAAAAACCTGATGGATTTCTGTCTCGGAACGATCGTATTTATTTTTCTCGGTTACGGGATCATGAATTCCGAAAATTACTTTTTCGGCGTGATCGGAAGGCCGGAATATCAGATGTTTACAGATTTTGCGGATTTTGACTGGTCAAACTTCTTTTTCCAGCTCGTCTTCTGCGCGACGTGCGCGACGATCGTGTCCGGCGCGATGGCGGAGCGCACGAAGTTCAGCATGTACTGTCTGTATTCGATCATCATAAGTGCCATCGTGTACCCGATCGAGGCGGGATGGACGTGGAATGCCAATGGCTGGCTGGCGCAGCTTGGATTTATCGATTTCGCGGGTTCAGCGGTCATCCATATGGTCGGCGGTATTACGGCGCTCGTCGGAGCGGCCATTCTCGGGGCACGTATCGGAAAATTTGATAAAAAGGGAAAGCCAAAAGCGATACCGGGGCACAATATCACGATCGGCGCGCTCGGATGCTTTATCCTCTGGTTTGCCTGGTACGGATTTAACGGCGCGGCAGCGGGGAGTGTGGATGAGATGGCGAAGATCCTCTCCACGACGACGATCGCCCCGGCAATTGCGACGACGGTCTGTATGATCTTTACGTGGATCAAATACGGGAAACCGGATGTTTCGATGTGCCTGAACGCCTCTCTCGCCGGCTTGGTCGGTATCACGGCTGGGTGCGCGAATGTAGATGCCGTGGGAGCCGCAGTGATCGGCGTGGTGGACGGCCTGCTTGTCATATTCGGCGTGTGGTTTGTGGACAATATATGCAGGGTGGACGATCCGGTCGGCGCGGTAGCCGTACACGGTTTTAACGGCGCGTGGGGTGCTTTGGCAGTCGGTCTGTTCGATTATGAAAACGGACTGTTTTATGGCGGTGGATTTCATCAGTTCGGGGTACAGCTTCTCGGCGTCGTAAGTATCGGTTTGTATGCGGCCGTGATCATGGCGATCGTATTTATCGTGATCAATAAAGTATTCGGTCTTCGTGTGACGGCGGAAGAAGAGATTTTGGGACTTGATGCGACCGAACACGGACTGCCTTCTGCCTATGCGGACTTTATGCCGGCAGGAGACCGTTTTTATGCGGCATCGACCGGCATAGGTAAAATAGGTGAGTTGATGGGAAGTGTACCGCCCGAACATGCCGTGCCGGTCACGGAAGTGACGCCGGCGGCGAAAGCGCCGCTTCCGGGCACGGATGCGACAGCTGCCGGCGGAAAGGCAAGCGCGGAAGGTGTGGAAGGCGTGAAGATCAGCCGCATCTCGATCGTGTGCAAACAGAACAAGTTCGAAGACCTGCAGGCGGCGTTGAACGAAATCGGTGTCAAGGGGATCACGGTCACGCAGGTTCTCGGATGCGGTACACAAAAAGGAAATGCGGAATATTATCGTGGCGTACCGATGGACTTTACGCTGCTGCCTAAGATCAAGGTAGAAGTGATCGTGAGTGCCGTTCCGGTAGATAAAGTGATAGAGGCGGCGAAAGAGGCGCTGTATACAGGTCACATCGGCGACGGTAAGATCTTCGTGTACGATGTGGAAGATGTCATCAAGGTAAGGACCGGCGAGAGAGGGTTTGACGCTTTGCAGGATGACGAGTAACAGGAAGGCCCGAAAAGCGGCAAGGGTCAAATTGGGAACGATAGAAATTGAGTAACGCCATCAAGCATATTTTGGCTAAAAGGTATAAACAATAAATATCAGCCGGAATATGCTTGATTTTTGACTGCATTTCGGCTAAAATATAATTGATATAAATAATAGCCGGAAGAGGGGTGAGGATATGACCTATATAACGAGAAATTTGGAGAAGGTCGTAGATCAGGTTACGAGAGAATATCCGGTTGTCCTGGTTACCGGGCCGCGGCAGGTGGGTAAGACTACCATGCTTCGGAAGTTAATGGAAGGTACGGATAGAAGATACGTTACGCTGGATGATCTGAATGAAAGACATATGGCAAAGACAGATCCAGAATTGTTTTTGCAGCTCCATGAGCCGCCTGTTATGATTGATGAGGTTCAGTATGCACCAGAGTTATTTATCTATATTAAAATGTATGTGGACAAACATCAGCATTCAGGAGCATTTTGGCTGACAGGATCACAGGTGTTTAAATTGATGAGAGGGGTGCAGGAATCTTTGGCGGGAAGAGTAGCAGTGCTTTCCCTTACATCGTTGTCACAGGCAGAGATTTCGGGCGGGGAGATGGAACCTTTTACGATTGATATAGAGGCATTATCGGTTAGAAAAAATAGCAGGGAAGAGGCGGATGCGAGAGGGATTTTCGAACGGATTTATAAAGGTTCCATGCCTGCCATTGTAAGTGGAGCAAACAGTAATAGCCAGATTTTCTACAGTAGTTATGTAAGCACCTATATGGGACGTGATGTAAGGGAACTGTCGGATGCGGTCGATTCTTTGAAATTTTATGGGTTTCTTGTGGCCACAGCAGCAAGATGCGGGCAGATGCTGAATGTTGCAGAGATTGCAAGAGATGCCGATATCAATCAGACACAGGCAAAAAACTGGCTGGGCATTTTGGAGACATTAGGGATCATTTTCTATCTCCATCCGTATTCAAACAATCTGTTAAAACGTCTTGTAAAAACACCGAAACTGTATTTTTATGATTCGGGTCTCGTTTGTTATCTGACGAAGTGGAGCAGTGCGGAAACATTAGAGGGTGGCGCGATGAATGGTGCTATTTTGGAAAATTATGTAGTCGCTGAAATCATGAAAACATACTTAAACTGCGGGAAGCAGCCTTACCTATACTATTATCGTGACAAAGATGCCAGGGAGATTGATCTCGTGCTCGAGCATGACGGCGTGCTAAATCCGATTGAGATTAAGAAGACCTCAAATCCAGGAACAGAATTGATTAAAGTATTTGAACGGTTGGATCAGTCGTCTACGCCCCGGTCTAAGGGTGCGGTAATCTGTATGAAACCGGGGCTTAGCGCGGTTGATCGAAATAATTACATCGTTCCGATCTGGATGATCTAACGTCATATAAATTCATACTTCGTATAGTGCTTATCGCTCAATGCGATATAGGGAACTTCCCGGTTGCTGATGGCAAAATATCGCAAAACGGCATTTGGCCCGAGCGTATTATGCCTCATGCTTTCGATGGAAGCCGCAGAGAAACTGGAATAGGTAGCGGGATAGCGCGCCGCAATGTCACCGGCCGGTTCTTTGTGGTTTCCTTTTGCGTAAAATGGCATATGCACATTGTTAAATGTATTGTCGCTGATGACGGGGTCGATAACGCCGCCTTTCATGAAGATACCGAACTTTTCCTGCTGGATGTTTCCGCTGTTCCAGCCTGATACGGTGTCAAATGTGTTTCCTTTGATCACGGCATTTTTCCAGTTTTCCATCATGATCGGACTCTGCACGCTACCACGGAATGTACAGTTTAATACCTGTATGTTTGTATGGTATTTGTCCGGTGAAAACCGGTGGGTGTCGATGCCGCGGTGGAGATTGTAAAAACCGCAGTTTTGTATCGTTACATCGACATTCGGCGTCTTATCAAATTTCGAGTATTTACCGTTGAATCCATTTGTAACTTTATCGGGTGTGTCTAAGTTGATCGCGCAGCGCTCCCCGTTTTTATTATTGGAAAAGCTGCAGTTATTGACCGATACGTTTTTGGAAGCGTCGATTTCGATAAAATGGCCGTCCCTTAAATTGGTAAACGAGATGTTTTCAATCGAAACGTTTTGACAGTGCGGAACGCGGATCGCTTCGCTTTTGCTGCATTTGGCGAGGTTCATCGTCACGTTTCCCTCACCTTTGATGCGTATGTTCTTTTCGCCATTGTAGCCGCCGACAACGCCGCTCTTTTTAATCCTGGAACTGCGGACGCACTCGATCATAATGTGTCCCGCTTTCAGCGCTTTCGTATGCGTGTTGTTCGTTTTATTCATAACGACGCCGTCCTTCAGAACGATCGTGACGTTCGAGGGAACGAGGATCGCATTCGTGAGGTTATACGTTCCTTTTTTCAGTGTCAACGTGCCGCCGCCCTTTTTGGACATGTGATCGAGATAGGAGCGGATCGTCAGGTAATGTTTTGTGTATTTGTTATACGCTTTTGATTTTACGTATTTATTCTTATATGGTTTGGAACTTGCCGACAGCGTAAAATTCTTTTTTGCCTCGGCTGGTTTGGCGGCGCAAAAGCAGATCGTCATGCCGCATAGGATCATAAATAGAGTTCGCAAAAGTTTTTTCATAGTCATTCTCCATTCTTATATGTAATGATAAGATAAATCAGAATGCGGCGTTTGAAACTTCGCCGAGCCGCAGTCCTTCGTTCCGCTCAAGTACGGTTTGGATGCTCCAGGGGTGGGTAAACAGAAGCAGCGGGTTGTCTTTAAAATCTTTCACCCGTTTGGTATCTGAGGTGACCGACAGGCTGTTTACGTCAATGTCTTCATTTTCGATCCAGCGCACATGCTCGTACGGGAGCTGTTCCATCCGGATCTCTACATTATATTCGTTCTGGAGCCGGTACTGCAGCACTTCAAATTGAAGGACGCCGACAACGCCGACGATGATCTCCTCCATTCCCGTATTAAATTCCTGGAAGATCTGGATGGCGCCTTCGAGGGCAATCTGTGTGATCCCTTTCATAAACTGCTTGCGCTTCATCGTATCGACCTGGCGCACACGGGCAAAATGCTCGGGGGCAAAGGTCGGGATTCCGGCGTAGCATATATTTTTTCCCGCAGTACACAGCGTATCGCCGATCGAAAAAATACCGGGGTCGAAAATACCGATGATGTCTCCGGCGTACGCTTCTTCTACATGCTTGCGCTCCTGTGCCATCATTTGCTGCGGCTGGGCGAGCCGGATCTTTTTCCCGCCCTGGACGTGCATGACTTCCATGCCCGCTGTAAATTTTCCGGAACAGATCCGCATGAAAGCGATTCGGTCGCGGTGTGCTTTATTCATATTTGCCTGTATTTTAAATATGAAAGCGGAGAAGTCATCGGAGAAGGGACTCACCGGCGTGTCTCCCGAGTTTCGCGGGAGAGGGGAGGTCGTCATCGTAAGGAAGTGCTGCAAAAATGTCTCCACGCCAAAGTTTGTGAGCGCCGATCCGAAGAAAACCGGAGAAAGTTTTCCTGCCCTTACTTTTTCCAGGTCAAATTCGTCGCTGGCCCCGTCAAGAAGTTCAATCTCATCGACGAGAATATCGTGGTACTCTTTTGTGATCAGTTCATCAAGGCCGCTGTCGCCGAGCTTCGCGTCTACCGACTCGATCTTGTGCCCGTTGTCGGACTGCAGAAAGCGGGAGATCATTTTGGTATTCCGGTCATAGACGCCTTTGAAATTTTTGCCGGAGCCGATCGGCCAGTTGACCGGACATGTTCGGATGCCGAGTACGTTTTCGATTTCATCAATGAGCTCAAACGGATCCCTTGCCTCGCGGTCCATCTTATTGACAAAGGTGAAAATAGGAATCCCTCGCATAACGCACACTTTGAACAGCTTGATCGTCTGTGCCTCGACGCCTTTGGAGCCGTCAATGACCATGACGGCAGAATCGGCAGCCATCAGCGTGCGGTACGTATCTTCGGAAAAGTCCTGGTGCCCCGGCGTGTCAAGGATGTTAATGCAGTATCCGTCGTAATTGAACTGAAGAACGGAAGAAGTAACGGAAATACCACGTTCTTTCTCTATTTCCATCCAGTCGGATACGGCGTGCTTCGCCGCCTTTCTTCCTTTTACAGAGCCGGCCAGGTTGATGGCTCCGCCGTAGAGGAGAAATTTTTCCGTCAATGTCGTCTTACCGGCATCGGGGTGGGAGATGATCGCGAATGTCCGTCTTTTCTCAATTTCTTTTGAAAAATTGTTTTTTTGTGCTGCATGTTCCATTTTTGACTCCATTTCCGCGCTGCGTTTGAACGCCTTGCGCAAATCTTTTTTATTTCTTCGAAAAAAGCGCCGTAGTACCGACGCTTCTGTCCTCATTCTGACGTATTTGTTCTAAGTGAAAAGAAAAGCTTTGAAAAACGAAACGTCATTCAAAGCTTTTTAGCTGGGCTACAAGGATTCGAACCTTGAAATGCTGGAGTCAGAGTCCAGTGCCTTACCATTTGGCGATAGCCCAATCTCAATCACAAGTGCTATTATACATGAAAATTTTTTAGAATGCAAGCTTTTTTTTCAAAAAAATAAAAAAAACATTTTGTGTCGAAATTTCATGCAAATCGTAAAATTTCTCAGTACAATTATCTTGACAT
>CAJTTQ010000108.1 GCA_910579145.1 uncultured Eubacterium sp. | reverse complement strand
GGAACAATATTCTTTTGGCGAAGCTGTGCCAGCTGGAATCTACGCGGGACTTTCCATAAAAGTACAGTGAGGAAAAGCGTAAGGAGAACGAAATGGGACTTTTCAGAAAAAAGGTAGAAGTGCGGACTTATGACAAAGAAAATAAAAAGCCTGTCATCCGGGCAAGCATTTGTAATGGTGAACAGATCGCAGGTTTCAAGGATATCCATACGGGAAGATTCGAGGAGATCATGCTGATCAAGAGTCCGGCCGACCTCGGGCAATTTAGAACCATGTATGGGATCACGGAAGAAGTAGCGAAGGAATATTGACCTGAAAAATAGATCTGGAGGAATGAAATGTATAAGATAAGAACGATTCGAGGCGATATAACAAAACCACTGGGAGTCCAGGCCATTGTGAATGCCGCGAACAGCTCGCTGCTCGGCGGCGGAGGAGTGGACGGAGCGATCCATCGGGCCGCGGGACCGGAACTGTTGTCCGAGTGCCGGCTGCTCGGCGGCTGTAAGACCGGTCAGGCGAAGCTCACGAAAGCGTATAACCTGCCCTGTGAGTATGTGATCCATACAGTCGGACCGGTGTGGAATGGCGGCGGGAAAAACGAAGAGGAACTGCTCGCGAGCTGCTATTACCACTCGATGAAGCTTGCCAAGGACCAAGGCATCAGAACGATTGCCTTTCCTTCGATATCCACGGGAATCTATCATTTTCCGCTGGACCGCGCCGCAAAGACCGCTGTCCAGACCGTGGTGGAGTTTCTCAGTGAGAATGAGGATAAATTTGACCTGGTGGAATGGGTTTTATTCGACGCCGTGACGGAAGAGGTTTATGAGTCGGAAGTCGGGAAATGGCGTGAAAATACAGATTAGGCGAGGGACATAGTCTTTTTTCACCGGATTTCTTGACAAACCACATGAGATACTGTAAAATACTGAATAACTCAAGTAGTTGAGGAATCTTGAAAATAATATTTAGTCTGCGGAACCCTACATAAATGCGGTATCGCGCCGACGGCGGCCCTACTGCGCAGGAGAATCCCGGGCAGGCTGAGAAAAGGAGAAATAGTCATGTTAGAAAAAATGCAGGAACTTATCGCAGATCAGTTGAGTGTGGATGCGGACAGCATCACAGAAGCTTCTTCTTTTAAAGATGATTTGGGGGCAGATTCTCTGGATCTCTATGAGTTGATCATGGCTCTGGAAGAAGAGTACGATGTGGAGATCCCGACGGATGATCTGGAGAGCATCCATACGGTTGGAGATGTCATTAACTTCCTGAAAGAAAAAGGCGTAGAGTAATTACACAGGCGTAGTTATTCCACGTCTTAAGATGCGCCAGATGGAAAGCGCTTGATATGCGTAACAGTGTGTGGTTGCTGATGAAAGTCAGCAACCCTTTCATTAGTTGCTGTTAAACAGCACAGAAACGAGGGAAAATAAAAGTATGGGTAAGATTGCATTTGTATTTCCGGGACAGGGAGCGCAGAAAGTAGGAATGGGAAAGGAGTTTTATGACAGTTTTCCCGTGGCGAAAGAGATTTTTGACAAGGCGAGCGAGGCCGTCGGACTGGATCTGAGGGCGCTCTGCTTTGAGGAAAATAAAGATATAGACATTACGGAATTTACACAGGTGGCGCTGCTGACGACGAGCGTGGCTACGATGGAAGTGCTGCGGGAGCGGGGGATCCGGCCGGATGTGGCGGCGGGCCTCAGCCTGGGCGAGTACTGCGCGCTTGTGGCAGCCAATGCCATGAATTACATTGACGCGGCGAAGGCAGTGAGAAAACGCGGGATCTACATGCAGGAAGAGGTGCCGGCGGGCGTCGGCGGCATGGCTGCCATTATGGGACTTGAGGCCGGGGCGATCGAGAAGGCGATCGACGGAATCGGCGAAGTACAGGTGGCAAATTATAACTGTCCGGGACAGATCGTTATTTCCGGAAAAAAAGAAGCCGTAGAGGAAGGCGCCGAAAAGTGCAAGGAAGCTGGGGCGAAACGCGCTGTTATGCTCAATGTCAGCGGACCGTTCCACTCGGACCTGCTGAGGGGCGCGGGAACGAAACTGGAAGCGGTGTTAAACGAGATCGAGTTTGGCAAGCCGGAATTCCCATACGTGGCGAATGTCACAGCTCAGTACATAACGGAGGCGGACGAGATCAAGCCGCTTCTTGTGAGACAGGTTTCTTCGTCCGTCAGGTGGCAGCAGTCGGTGGAAGCGATGGCGGCAGACGGAGTGGATACCTTTATCGAAATCGGTCCGGGGCGCACACTTGCCGGTTTTAATAAAAAGATCAGTAAGGTGATCGGGAAGGATCTGACGACATACAGCATCGGGACGGTGGCGGATATGGATGCGCTGCTAGAAAAAGTGTGAATGAAACTACGGATTCGAATGTCTCCTATGGAGACATTAACCTCATCAAGTAGTTTCTCGCAAGGCGCCGCTCGCGGCACCTTGCTCTATTCACACTGGTAGAATCCGCTCCGCGGATTCTCCGCCACTAAATCAAGCCGTGTTTGGAAGGTTGTTAGAAAGGACAGGTAATCATATGTTATTGGAAGATAAGGTAGCTGTTGTGACAGGCGCCGGCCGCGGGATCGGCAGGGGGATTGCCCTCGCGATGGCCAGGGAAGGTGCGACGGTAGTCGTGAATTATAACGGTTCCGCCGAGCGTGCCAAAGAGGTGGTAAGCGCGATCGAGGCAGAAGGCGGAAAAGCGGCTGCCGTACAGTGTGACGTCAGTGATTTTGAGGCGGCGAAAGAGTTTTACCAGACGCTCGTCAAAGAATACGGCAGGATTGATATCCTGGTGAACAATGCCGGTATTACGAGAGATAATCTGATGATGAAAATGTCGGAGGAGGAATTTCAGAGCGTCATTCAGACAAATCTGGCCGGGACGTTCCACGGGGTCAAATTTGTGAGCCGGCCGATGATGAAACAGCGGTGCGGGCGCATTATCAATATAGCCTCGGTTTCAGGTGTGACTGGAAACATGGGACAGGCAAATTATTCCGCGTCCAAAGCGGGCGTGATCGGACTGACAAAGGCGGCGGCAAAGGAACTTGCCTCCCGTAACATAACGGTAAACGCAGTCGCGCCTGGATTTGTCGATACGGAAATGACAGAGGTGCTGTCGGATTCCGTGAAGGAAGCGGCGGTGGCGTCGATTCCGCTCGGCCGGTTCGGCCAGGTGGAGGACATCGCGGAAGCGGTCGTATTTCTCGCGTCCGACAGGGCGAAATACATAACGGGGCAGGTACTCTGCGTCGATGGCGGGATCGCCATGTAACGAGGCGCTTATCATATTGAATTTAGGAGGATTGACTCATGAGCAGACGAGTAGTCATAACCGGGATGGGGGCGATCACCCCGGTCGGAAATACGGTGGATGAATTTTGGAGCAATATCAAAAAGGGAGTGGTCGGCATCGGCCCGATGACGCAGATCGATCCCACGGATTACAAAGCGAAGCTGGCGGCAGAAGTAAAAGATTTTGAGCCAAAGGATTACATGGATCCCAAATCCGCCAGACGCATGGAGAGGTTTGCGCAGTTTGCGGTAGCTGCCGCGAAACAGGCGATGGAAGACAGCGGGCTGGATATGGAAAAAGAGGACCCATTTATGGTGGGAACCTGTGTGGGCTGCGGGATCGGAAGTCTCCAGTGTATGCAGAGGGAATATAAGAAGTTGTTGGACAAAGGCCCGAACCGCGTCGCTCCCCTGATGATACCGTCCCTGATTTCCAATATGGCTGCCGGAAATATTGCGATCCAGCTTGGATTAAAAGGGAAAAATATCAATATCGTGACAGCGTGCGCCACGGGAAACCACAACATCGGTGAGGGATTCCGTTCCGTACAGTACGGAGAGGCGGATGTCATGATCGCCGGAGGAGCCGAGGCGGCGATTACGGAACTCGGTGTGTCCGGTTTTACGAATATGACGGCGCTGTCCCTCGCGACAGATCCGAAAAAGGCTTCGATCCCATTTGATGTAAACCGCAGCGGTTTTGTGATGGGCGAGGGAGCCGGTATCATCGTTCTCGAGGAATTGGAGCACGCGAAGAAGCGCGGCGCGAAGATTTACGCCGAGGTGATCGGCTATGGCGCGACAAACGACGCGTTCCATATCACATCGCCGGCTGAGGACGGAAGCGGAGCGGCAAAGGCGATGGAATTTGCGATGAAGGACGCCGGTGTGAAGCCGGAGGACATTGACTACATCAACGCGCACGGGACGAGCACCCATATGAACGATTTATTTGAGACGAGAGCGGTCAAGCTCGCGATGGGGGATGCCGCTTACAAATGCAAGATCAGTTCCACAAAATCGATGGTCGGACACCTTCTCGGAGCAGCCGGCGGCGTGGAGACGATCGCCTGCGTAAAATCCATTACGGATCATTATGTACATGTAAATGCCGGACTGACCGATCAGGATCCGGAGTGTGATCTGGACTGCGTCAAGGGCGAGGGAATCGAGATGGATGTAAACATTGCCCTTTCCAATTCACTTGGATTTGGCGGACATAATGCAACTCTGATCTTCAAAGCATATAATGAATAAAGAAGCGGGAGGGTTAAACGTGTTACTGGATATCAATGAGATTAAAAAGATCATCCCGCACCGGTATCCGTTTTTACTGGTGGACTGCATCGAGGAAATGGAACCCGGCGTGAAAGCGGTCGGATATAAAAACGTGACGGTAAACGAGCCGTATTTTCAGGGACATTTTCCCGAGAAGCCTGTGATGCCGGGCGTTCTCATCGTCGAGGCGCTGGCGCAGGTCGGCGCGGTCGCGGTGCTCAGTTTAGAGCAGAATAAAGGAAAGCTGGCGTTTTTCGGCGGCATCGATAAGGCAAAATTCCGCCATCAGGTCGTGCCGGGTGACCGGCTGAGGCTGGAAACCGAGATCATCAAGTGCAAGGGGCCGATGGGGGTCGGAAAAGCGATTGCCACGGTGGACGGAAAAACGGCGTGTGAGGCGGAGATTAAATTTATCATACAATAATAGCTTTCGCCGTTTGCGGCGTGTAGAAGGCATACGCAGCATTTCAGTGGTCATGCTGACTGTAAAAATAATAAGGAGAGACGAGTGGATATGAGCGAAAAAACAATGGACAAAATCGTAGCACTTGCCAAAGGCCGTGGATTCATTTATCCGGGATCGGAAATCTATGGAGGGCTTGCGAATACATGGGATTATGGAAATCTCGGTGTAGAACTGAAAAATAATGTAAAAAAGGCCTGGTGGCAGAAATTCATCCAGGAAAATAAATATAATGTCGGCGTGGACTGCGCGATTCTCATGAATCCGCAGACATGGGTGGCGTCAGGACATCTCGGCGGCTTTTCCGATCCGCTCATGGATTGTAAGGAGTGCCATGAGAGATTTCGCGCCGACCAGTTGATCGAAAATTTCGCGTCGGAAAAGGAAATGGAGCTGGATGGATCGGTCGATGGCTGGGACAATGAAAAGATGGAGCAGTTTATCGCCGACCAAAACATCCCATGTCCGTCGTGCGGCAAGCACAACTTTACCGATATACGCCAGTTTAACCTGATGTTTAAGACGTTCCAGGGCGTGACGGAGGACGCGAAAAATACGGTATATCTCCGGCCGGAAACCGCGCAGGGTATTTTCGTGAATTTTAAAAATGTCCAGCGGACATCCCGCAAGAAAGTACCATTTGGTATCGGGCAGATCGGAAAGTCATTCCGCAACGAGATCACGCCGGGTAACTTTACGTTCCGTACGCGCGAGTTTGAGCAGATGGAGCTGGAGTTCTTCTGTGTACCGGACACGGATCTGGAGTGGTTCTCCTACTGGAAAGAGTTTTGTATCAAATGGCTGCAGGATCTGGGCATCCGCGAAGAGGAAATGCGCGTCCGCGACCACGACAAGGAAGAACTTTCCTTCTACAGCAAGGCGACGAGTGACATTGAGTTCCTGTTCCCATTTGGCTGGGGCGAGCTGTGGGGCATCGCCGACCGGACAGATTACGACCTGACCCAGCACCAGAATACATCCGGTGAAGATATGAGTTATTTTGATGACGAGCGCAAGGAAAAATATGTGCCGTACGTCATCGAGCCATCGCTTGGCGCAGACCGCGTGACGCTGGCGTTCCTCTGCAGCGCATATGACGAAGAGGAGTTAGAGGGCGGCGACATGCGTACCGTCATGCACTTCCATCCGGCACTCGCGCCGGTCAAGATCGGTGTGCTCCCGCTTTCTAAGAAACTGAACGAGGGAGCGGAAAAGGTGTACGAGGAACTGAGCAAATATTATAACTGTGAATACGATGACCGCGGGAACATCGGAAAGCGCTACCGCCGCCAGGACGAGATCGGTACGCCGTACTGCATTACTTACGATTTTGAATCGGAAGAAGACGGCATGGTCACGGTCCGCGACCGCGATTCGATGGCGCAGGAGAGAATTAAGATCTCCGAATTGAAAGAGTATTTCGACGGCAGGTTTTCGTTTTAGGCCGCGAAGCGGACTTTCGGCCGTGTAATGGATTTTAGGCTGCGAAGCGGACTTTGGGCTGCGAAGCGGACTTTCGGCTGCAAAGCGAACTTTCGGCCATGTAATGGGCTTTCGGCCGCAAGGCATTCACTAATGATCAGAGCATGAAGCGGCGTGATTTTTGTGGATGCCTTTTTGGCAGAAGGGCGGGAAAAAGGCAATTGGAACTATAGGTAATATCTGGTAATTTTTTGAAAAAAGTCTTGATTTTTGTTTGAATATGTGCTACGCTTTTCTTAAATAATCAACTATTTAGCCAGGGGAGGTGCCGTTTATGGAAGAACGTGTAAAAGGTTTGCAGGGATTTCTTGCAGAGGACAAAAGTCTGATGGAAAAAGTAACCGTTTTTGAATTCCAGACGAAAAAGGCTGCACCGGGCAATACAGATAAACATATCAATGATGCTTTTGAGGCATACTGCAACGTATTGGAAAAAAATTGATTTTATCGAGGTACTGTCGTGGAGAGGGATAAATTTTACGAGATAT
>CAJTTQ010000107.1 GCA_910579145.1 uncultured Eubacterium sp. | reverse complement strand
ACTGGAGAAAATGCAGATTGTGAGGAACAAAAGCAGGCATATGATACTTCCCGCCAGCACATTCGTATTGATACGGCTGCTGATCTCTTTGGTGGTAAAGACGTTAATTCCCTTGAAATACGACTTTTTCCTCAGTTTCGCGACAAAGATCAGGAAACCGGACAGAGACCAAAAAATGAGAAACGTCGAAACGATCCCTTTTGCGATCTCAATGAGCAGCGCCGCTTGCGTATCAATATTTTCTGCCGCCGCGGTCACTCTGTAATACGCGTGCCCCAAAACTGCTGCGGCCAAGATAAACACGACCAGACATACATACGGATTTTTCGCCGTCCGCTTCTCGCTTCTACGCTCCGCATTCAAGAGCTGGATCAGACGGGATTTCCCTATCATAAACAGATCCAGCAAAAGGACAAACGCGTAAACAACTAAAAAGTACAAAATTGTCTTCCCAACGGCACCCGTAGACACCTCAAAGGAAAATTTAGACATATCCGCCTCAAATAATTTGGCGACTAAAATACTCATACCCTGAGAGAGGATGATTCCGATTCCCAATCCGACAACGAGAGAGATGATACCGATGATCACTGTTTCCATCATAAGGATCCCTGCAATCTTTTTCTTTCCCATTCCCAAAAGCATGTAAACACCAAATTCTTTTTTCCTCCGCCGGATCAAAAAGTTGCTGGCATACACAACGAGGAAAGCGAGCACCACCGACACGATGACACTTGCGACCGAGATGATATTGCGGAGAAGGTCGATCACACTGTAATCACTCTTATAAATGCTGAGCACGACTTTCTGATCCGAAATCGCGTTAAATACATAAAACACCGAGATGCCGATGATCAGTGTCACAAAGTACACCGCGTAATCCGACATACTCCTTTTCATATTCCGAAGGGCTAATTTACCTGTCATTCCTATCATTCCTTTCCTTCACTCTTCACACTTTTTTTCTGGCTGTGGGCAGTAAAAACGTGTAGAATATAAAATCCCAACGTTATCACACCCACGATCTTTACTAAACACATGATACCTTTAATAACTGATTTTCCTCTCATTCTCATCCTTCCTTTCTCTATTCGTTCGTCAAATCTTTTTTATGATCTTCCGGCCATACCGGTACGTAATTACAAAATAAGCAACATAAATACCAGATAATATGACACCTGCCGTCCACATCGCACGCTGCATCTCCGCCGACACAGCCATATCCCATATTCCGACAATGAGCGCCATACATGCCCTCATACTAAATACCGTATGAAATAGCGCGGCAACGAACGGCGCGGCAAAAAACAAAGCATTTTGGAAAAACAGGGAACGGTAGATCATTTTAGGATCGACACCGAGTTTTGCCAGTGTTTCATATTTCCCCCGGTTATCATAAGCCTGTGACAACTCTTTCAACGAAAACAACGAAGCACCTGCCATAAAGAAAACAATGCCGATATATAATCCCAAAAAGACGATCATAGATGACGCGCCTACGCTCATTCGATATACATCGCTTTTGTACATCCCCCACGCATACCATTGTTCTTCTGGTTTTCCATTGGCTAGCTTTTGAAAAAAGGTGTCACTTTTTACGTAGGCATCCAGTTCTTCCTTTTTCTGCGCGTTTTTCACATTGTAATTCGCGATATAACACCTTTTGTCCATCTCCAGTTTCCCGCCCGAGACAGCCTGATCCGGCACAACCGTGTATCCGAGGTTTTCCGGAATATATGACATTCGCAGTATACCATCCCTGCACTCCTTATACTTTGGGTGATAGGACTTCTCATGTAACGTGATTACATGATCCTGGGATAGATATTGTCTGTCATAGTACTGAATGCTCCACGGATAATTTGCCACGACAAAATATTCGTCGTCTGCCAGTGACTGCTTCTCCATCCCATACACTTTTGCCAGTTTATTATAATCGCTAATACCGACGATCTCTCCTATGTTCGCAAATACGTTTATTTCATTTTCATCCTCCCACTCAGGAGCCAAATAGACCGTGACTTCTGCCGTATCCTTAAACATCCGTGTGTCAACACCCGCGTCCTGCAGCAGCTCATCCATTCCGCGCATCTGCTCACCTCCGGCCGGGTCATACCGGCATGCAAGCAGCAGGTCGGCCGGTGCCATCGTGCGCAGGTTTTCATTCATCTTGAACGCGATGGAAAAACAGATCATACAGACGCTAAATGAAATGAACATTAAAAAACTGATCACGCTGCCTGCTAAAACGTTCGTATTGATCCTGCCGCTGATCTCCCTAGCGGTAAACGCGTGGATTCCTTTCAGGTAAAAACGCCTGCGCATCCGCGCCAGAAAAAGCAATAACCCCGAAAGCGACCAGAAGATGAGTACGGTAGCAAACGCCAACCTGCCCAGCTCATAAAACACCTGTTGCGGCGTTTGGATCGAGGCAAGATTTACCGTAACGGTATAATAAATATGCGCGAGAATAGCTGCTGCCGCCAAAAACACGACCAGACAGACATACGGATTCCGCACGGTATCCGGTTCGATCCGCTGTCTGGCATTCAGCAGGAAGACAAGCCGCATCTTTCCGACCATCAAAAGATCCCAGACAAACATGAGTACAAATATGAGTAAAAAGTGCAGCAGCGTTTTACCGACCGCGCGTCCCGATACATGAAATGCAAATTTTGTCATATCTGCTTCAAACAAGCCGGAGGTAAGTACACTTAACCCCTGTGACAATATGATGCCGAGCAGGATGCCAGCCAGCATGGAGAGAACGCCGACAAATGCCGTCTCTGCCAAAAGCACTCCCGCCAGTTTTTTCTTCTCCATACCGAGCAGGATATATATACCAAATTCCTTTTTTCTCTGACAAAGCAGGAAGTGATTGGCATACACGATCAAAAATGCCAGCACTACACATAATATAACCCCGATCGCCGGCATGACATACTGCATCTTGGAAAAAATCTTCTCATCTTCCATCAGCTCTTTCATGACAAACTGGTCTTCTACCGCGTAGAACGAAAACACAAGCGCAATTCCTGTCATCAGCGTCACGAAATATACGACATCGTGGACAATACAATGTTTCATGTTCTTTGCTGCCAGATGGACGATCATATCGCCCCTCCCATCAGCGTGACCACATCCATGATCCTGTCAAAAAATTGTTTTCTTGAGTCATCCCCTTTTCTCACCTCATTAAAGATCTGTCCATCCTTTAAAAAGATGACACGCGTCGCGAAACTCGCCGCAAACGCATCGTGTGTGACCATGAGGATCGTAGCGTCGTAGTTCTGGTTCATCCCTTCCATACTTTCAAGAAGGCTTCTCGCTGACTTGGAATCAAGCGCGCCGGTCGGCTCATCCGCAAGCACCATGGCCGGATCTCCAATCAGTGCGCGGGCCGCCGCCACCCTCTGCTTCTGCCCGCCGCTCATCTGATAGGGATATTTTTTTATCACGTCGTCTATACCGAGGATCTCCGCCAGTTCGACGATCTTCGCATCGATCTTGATCGGCGGCATATTCCGTATTGACAAAGGAAGCGCTATATTTTCGTATGCGGTCAGCGTATCTAACAGGTTAAAGTCCTGAAAAATGAATCCCAGCTTTTCCCGCCGGAACTTATTCAGGGCATTACCTTTCATACTGGTAATATCTCTTCCCTCGACCACGATCTTTCCGCCTGTCACGCGGTCGATCGTAGAGATACAGTTTAACAGTGTCGTTTTTCCCGAGCCGCTTGCCCCCATGATCCCTACAAATTCCCCTGTTTCTACTTCAAAGGAAACCTGATCCAGCGCTTTTGTCAGATTCGATTTGTTGCCATAATACTTTTCTACATTTTCAATCTTTAATATTGTTTCCATTCTGTCTCACTCACTTTCTTTTATGTTGTATTTGCTGCCCTTACTCATATTTTCTTACCTTTCTGTACACGAAATAACCAATCAGGTACAAAAAGATAGTGATACCAAATGTTCCCGCCACCCAGTTCATAATTTGCCCCGACCACTGCTGTGACTGCAAAGAAGATGATAATCCACCTAGATACTCCGTACAGACACGGAGCCTCTGATCGAGATACGCACAGTATATAAAGATCAATAAGATCGGAACACCTGTATTCCTGACCAGTGACACGAGCAGGTACGCAGCTCCACTTATGAAAAAGGACTCCGTGCACAGCCGCAGCGCGAAAAACGGTTTCATCGCAAAAAAGAACTGCATCCCGCCTATATAAATACCGATCCAAACAAAATACGCCGCCACCGCTGCAAATTGCGCCTTTAAGACGGCCCCTGGTGAAAGATAAAGATATAATAACTCATTCCCTTCCCCGCTCACGAACTCATCGTAAAGGATCAGCACCCACCAGCACGCAAACATCGGTATGATGCGATGGCACCACTCTGTTACATAGGTAAAAAAATCAGGAATCCGGAAAGCCTCCCTGCGGTAATAAAAACACACGGCTGTCAAGATCACATACGCAATGAGAACGGGTACAAACAGACGTCCCGACCGATTGCGGAGCATCATCCTGATATATTGTGACGTATTATGACTCTCCCGACGCATATCCCCTCGCCCCCTCTACAATGGCGAAATAAGCACGTTCGAGTGTTTGGGCCTCTTCACCCCCACCGGATACATGGATGATCCCTTCCATGCTGCCGCAATACAATACCTTTCCGCCATTCATCACAATGATCGAGTCACATACTGCCTCCAAATCCTGAACGATATGGGTGGAAAACAATACCGTACTCGTTTTCCCCAGCTCACGGACCACGGACTTAAAACGGTTCCGTTCTTCTGGATCAAGTCCCACTGTCGGTTCATCAAAAAATACGACCGGCGGGTTCCCGAGTATCGCCTGCGCAATACCGATCCTCCGCTGCATGCCGCCCGAAAGCGTCGAAATCCGTTCCCGGATGGCGCCCTCCATGTGCACCTGGGCGAGCGCTTTTGTGATCGCCTCATCGCGGCCCTTCTTCGGGATTTTTTTTAGTGTCGCGAAATAGTATAACATATCATACACTATCATTTCCCGGAACAGTCCAAACTTCTGTGGAAGATAGCCGATCTTCGTTGCCGGCGGTACATCGATCGTCCCGGCATTGACCGGATACAGTCCCATCATACACCGCATTAACGTCGTCTTTCCCGCGCCATTCGGGCCTAAAATCCCATAAATACCCCGATGGCAGCACAGCGTAACATGATCTAGCACCGTTTTTGACCTGATTTTTTTTGTCACCTGATTCACTTCTATCATGATAAGCCCTCCTCTACTTGTTCTGCGCTAGAGTTTCCACAAATTCCAGATCCGCATCCAGATTTCTTTCATAATCATCTGCTATAACTCGGGCGTATATACGTTTCATTGTTTCCTGCATTCCGACATCTCTTATTTTCTGGATTACCATATCGTGTAATTCATCTGCTTTGCTATAGTACTCCGGTTCATAAATCTCACTGTACACAAGAAGGTCACTTACGTCCACCTCCTCAAAATCCTCAAACGGCAGGAGTTCATAAAAGATATCTGTCAGCTCACTCCTTCCCTTTTTCTCCAGCCGCCACCGGATCAGTTCCCGCGGCGAAATACCAGCACCCGCGAGTATATAAGAATTTGTTTCATAATACTGATTCATCCTCGAGGCAAATGCCATACTTTCCGGGATACAGATGACCTTTTTCTTTGCGGTCTGCTCTTTTTCTGCACCTAGATACTCCATCCACCGATCCATTGTCTGCTGCAGTTTGCCGTTCTGAAACCATTGTGCTGTCCGGTAACTGGCACGCTGCATCGGGTAACATACTATATTTGTCTTATTATAATATTCCTCATCCAAATATCCTTTTACGAACAGCGCATTGTCCGTTCTGCCTTTATACCGTCCTTCCGAACGTTCTAGGTTGGAAACTACCTCTCCCGGGATATCAAGTCCGATATCAAATGACACCAACGGCTCTCCCAGCCACTCCACACAGCGGTTTTTCGTAAACTCATGAAATCCGGGTTTCGGATACCACGGAACGATTCCCGTCAGAAAACAGGCATGGCTGTTTGAATAAATGAAATTACTGCCCCCTTCATAATAGAACGTAATCTCTTTTACCATTTCTCCATTTCCCTTAACTATAACATAATCTCCCTCCTGCCGGAACTCCATTTTTTTCCCTTTATCATCCTGTACATCCCTGACCTGGTAACAGTGATACAGCGTAAAATCGTATTCCTCAAGCGCGCCGCTTTCTGCGTGCTTTGTGCCTCCCCCGGCCAGCTCCACCCGGCATATCGCGGAGAGTTCTTTACGGATCCGAAGTTCCATACGATACCCCGCCACTTCAAATTCCGCTTCTTTCGTCCTTGCCTGATCTTCCGGTTCTTCTCCCCCGATCAGGCATTCCATCAGCGCTGACTGCGGAGAATCCCCCTGCAA
The DNA here is from genome assembly GCA_910579145.1 of uncultured Eubacterium sp. GTDB lineage: Bacteria > Bacillota > Clostridia > Lachnospirales > Lachnospiraceae > Eubacterium_F. The sequence goes on along the minus strand of CAJTTQ010000107.1, from coordinate 612 downwards.
TAGTACGCTTCCCCGGTTCCAAGCCCGTTCACCCAGTCCGGCAAGTAGTACCACACAGATGCACGTTACCACCGTCATGGCGTTCTTACTGCGGATGCACATTTTCCTCAAGATCCATATACTTCCCAGCACGATCCAGATCCCTATGATAGCGATCCGATATGATTCAAACGGCAGTCCATACAGCGCGTCGGGATAGGCCTGGGTATCCGGCGGCAGGAAACAAAAGAATGCGCGCATAACATGCAGCACGTTCCCGCCCTGTCCCAGTCCTTCCGCAATCGGCCCGAGCAATTCCCATATCATAAGGAAACTCAATGCCAGCGCCACCCCATAACCGGCAAACCTGTTTCTGATCTGCGAGATAGCAGACCCACAGAACACGGAGCCCACTGACAGGAGAAAAACATTGATTGCCAGCATTCGATATACCTGATCGGTCAAAACCGGAGGGAAGTGCAACTGGAAATACCCAACCACCATATATGCGCCGACGTTTGCCGTAAAGATCAGCACGGCCAGCATCAGCGTTCCGAGCTGATGGAGATAAAAAATACTCCCCCTCACCCCGAGACAGTCCAGATTTTCCTGGATGCCTGCCTCTTTTGATTT
>CAJTTQ010000106.1 GCA_910579145.1 uncultured Eubacterium sp. | reverse complement strand
TCTGCTTTTCCCAACACCAGAACCACCACGAATATCTATAACATAAGTGTTTGGATTAGCCGTTTTCAAAAGAGGTTCTACTGTCAATTTTAGAAATTTGTTGAGTTCTACTCCAACTAAAGGGAAATACATCAGATGCGTAGGATCTACTACACCTACATGTAAGAGTTCTGTTTTTTTTTCATTATTATATTCATATTGAATTTTAATGTGGGGAATTTTATGTTTCCGTATGCAATTAATAACATTTACCTTTAGTTGAACAATTCTATCACAATATGGTTGCAAGTCAAAATGTCTATTATAGGGCTGCATATTAAACATCATAAATTTAGAGTTTGGTATATCTATATCAATATTTTTAATTATAACAGAAGAATTATTTGTAAAATAAGCATCAATATAAAATACGGTATCTCGCTGCAAAATAACAGTTTCTTCGGATTCATAACGATCCGAATTAGGATATTTCGACAGTTTTATGTTTATTGATAGGCCTTTATTTCTAACACCCTTGTTGCATGGTAAAATCTTCTCATTTCGAAAAAGTGGTAATTCTGACAACCCTAATGTTGAGAAAAAAATAAGTTCATTAATATTTTCTGAAAGAACCAATACAACATTCTTAGAAATTTCATCTAGTCCTATAGAACGTCCATGCTTTTTACATTCCGCCCAAATTTCATAAGGAATACCATTTTCAGCAACACCCTCTATATCCTTTCCACCATCTTTACAATAACGAGTACCTTTTATTTTAAATTTTGTACCCTTTAAATACCGTAAATATGAAACACATAACTCCTCAAATTTTTCCGGTGAAATATTATCTATAAACTCCTTTATATTTAATGTCATTTTTTCATACTCCTGAAAAACTTTCTTAACAATCTGACAAACGATAATCTCCATTTATCCTACCCCAAAAGTCGACAGATAATAAAAAGTTATCTATGGTACTTGTCTACAGTCAATTTTCTATCCAATACCAATATAATCTTTTAATAATATTGCAGTAAATTCTAATATGCCCCCTTCTAGGCATTAAGTGATTTCACTATTAGATTTACCAGCCTAGAAAGAAGCATACTCCCTCCTAACACATCAATCCTCCTTCCGATCTACTCCATCACCCCCTTTTTCAAAACCCAAACCCCGTCCTAGGGTGCTTCGTCCTCAAGATATCCTTCTGCTTCGCCAACGCCACATGTGTATAAATCTCCGTAACATTGATCGAACTATGCCCCAGCATCTCCTGTATATACCGTATATCCACATCGGACTCCAAAAGAAACGTAGCAAAAGAATGGCGGAACATATGCGGCGTTATATGCATCCGAATAGCAGCCAAAGAACAATACTTATTGATCATCTCCCTCACCGACTGCTCCGACAACCTCCTCCCGGCCCGGTTCACAAAAAAGAACTGGCACTCCCCCATCTCCGACCGGAACTTTAATTCATACTCCCGCAACACTAACAAAACATCCCTGCTCCCTATCTGAATCCTGCGTTCTTTCGCTCCTTTCCCCGATATCAGGATCACCCCGTCCCGCAGGTCAACATCCTCTGGCCTGAGCGAACAGAGCTCGGAAATCCGCATCCCAGTCGAAAACAAGACCTCAATAACCGCGATATCACGCAAAATCTTCTTCCTCTCTTCATCATCCCCCGCACGCTCCCTCTGCTCATACATCGTGGCAAGAAACGTCTTGATCGTATGCAAGGGAATAACTTTCGGCAGGGTGATCGGCTCCCGGAATTTCGTGTGGATCTTATTAAACGGATTTGCCTCAATAACATCCCGGTACTCCAAATAATGAAAAAAAGCCTTCAGGGACGCGATCTTACGTTTAACCGTCTTCGGCTTAAACCTCTGATGAAGCGTCCCAATAAAATCCTCCAGCATCTCAAACGACACCTGCGAAACACAAGCAACTGAAAGCTGCTCCCTAAACTGCCTGAGATCGATCCGATACGCCTTCAACGTCTTTGGATCAAGCCTCTTCTGACACCGGCAGAAATCGAGATAATCATTGATAAGAGTTTCTAATGTAGTCATCATTTACATTCTCCTTTACTTTTTGTTCCATTTTATCAGTTTTCATCCATTCGTCTACCCATTTTGAATAAGATCTCTTGGCTCGCATACTGCTCCATTCCTAATTCACCAAATGACTTATCTGAATTTCCAACCGCTGCGTTAGTTTTTATTCAATAACTTCCTTCATTAGCTTCATTTGAAAATACCAACGCGCTGCATCGTCTCGCTCAGCTGATAAATTCACGTAAATTCCATATTGATTTTGAGGAATGATTGGTTTAATATAAAATCATGGATCAATTCCATAAAATGCGAGAATAAAGAAAAGATAAAGAAAAGATTTTGAGAGATCAGAGGCGAGGAATTTGGGAAAGAAACATCGGATTTTTTATTCTATGATTATCATATCCGCACTGGCAGTCGTCTGCTTCGTAGCAGTTTTATATGTGATAAAGCTGAATCAGACGATTTCAGAAAATATCATTGATTCGATCAGTGAGATGGCCGAACATGATAAAAACACCATACAGAATTACATCGAAATATGCTGGGATGATCTGTGGGAAATATCGGAGCGGCTAGAGGGCGCTGAGTGCAAAACGATAGCGGATGTGCAGGACAGGATGGAACTGGAGTGCGGTTCCAGCGGCTTCCATCATCTCTATCTGCTGGCCGAAGATGGAACCGTCTATTCGCACGATCATATGACTTACGATGCCGGAAGCGAGATCGTGAGCCGGACATTGGATTTTCGTCCATACTTTGCGGGAGGGAAGGAAAAGGTCTTTGCGCAGATGCACGATAAAGACGAGGGCGCGGGGCTGACGAAAGAATCGATCCTTTATGGATACCAGCTGCATGGGATGGAAGTGGGCGGCACGGAAATGTTTGCGCTGATCGGGACGAGTGAAATATCTTCGATCCAGGATAATATTGTGATCGACAGCTTTATAAAGGATGGGGTCAGCCGAGGGCATAGCGCGCTGATCGACATGGATGGCGATTATATCATTGACGTAAACAAAAAAATATATTTGAATAAATCCGATAATCTATATGAGCATTTATCCGAATCCGAAGATTCGGAACTTTCCAACGAGGAAGTCGCGAAAAGGCTTGAAAATAGGGAGACGTTTGGATTTTATCATGCGCATGCGGGGGATAAGAACAAAGAATTGTATTATTTTATCCCGTTTGAACACGATATGGATCTCTATTTTGCGCTGGCAGTCAATGAGGCCGTGTTCAGGGAGCAGACGAATACGTTTGTAACAATGAGCATGACGATGCTTGTTGTGTGCACGGTCATTGTTATAGCAATGCTCCTTATTGTCATGGTCTATCAGAATAGGACGATTCGGACGCAGGAAAAAGCGAGGTCGCAAAAAGAATTTCTCTCAAATATGAGCCATGAAATCCGCACGCCGCTGAACGGATTGATCGGCGTGAATCATTTGATCATGGCGCATATTGATGATGACGCACAGAGGGGACAGATCAAAGAGTGGCTGAAAAAATCCCAAAGTACGGCAAATTATCTTTTGTCGCTTGTCAATGACATACTGGATCTGTCGAAATTGCAGGCGGGGAAGGTGGATCTTGTCAGCGAGCCGTTATTGATCGGGGATATCATAGGGGACATTTCGGCGATGCAGGCGGAAAATATCAGGAGCCGGGGAATCGAATTTATCATTGAGCAGGAGATCGGCTGGCCTTGTATCGAAGGGGACGCGACCCGGATCAAGCAGATTTTGATGAACATCGTTGGCAACGCGGCGAAGTTTACGCTGAGCGGTGGTTACATAAAGTTGTCCGTAAGTCAGGAGAGGATGGGGGAAACGCAGGTAATGACGACGTATCGGTGTGAAGACTCGGGAATCGGTATGTCGAAGGAGTATCTCACTAAGATTTTTGATTCCTTTAGCCAGGAACAGAGCAAAGCGGCAGAAGGGATCAAGGGAACCGGTCTCGGAATGACGATCAGTAAACTGCTGACAAATGCGATGGGAGGTACGATTGCAGTAGAAAGTGAACTGGATGTCGGCAGTACGTTCACGGTTGCCATTCCTGCGCGGATCGTGGAGGATGTACCGGATTATCTGAAAAGTGGCAGCGGGGAGACGGCAGAGGATGCGGAGGCGCCGGAGGAAAGAGGGGAACGAAAGCCGGTAAAAGTATTAGTGGCGGAAGATGTGGAACTGAATGCGGAAGTGCTTCTTGAGATACTGTCATTAGAAGGATTTGAAACCGCATATGCAAAAAATGGGAGAGAGGCGATAGAATTGTTTAGACAATCTGAGCCGGGGGAATTTGATGTTATTTTAATGGATATGAAGATGCCGGTTATGGATGGCTGTGCTGCGGCGAAAGAAATACGGAATATGGATCGGGAGGATGCGAATAAAATTCCGATTTTTGCGTGCACGGCAAATACATTTCAGGAAGACCGGGATCAGGCAATCGAGAGCGGCATGGATGATTTTCTCATGAAACCGATTGATATTCCTATTTTGTTGAAAAAATTGGGCAGGATATGATCATCCGATCTTCCTGTCTGGCGCGGGCATATTCGTGATCTTATGTTCATACTATGTATCAAAGAAAAGTTGGACAAGGAGTGCAGGGATGAAGCAGACGAGCCTTTGCTGTCGTTTTCATAACCCGAATGCGGACGGGCTTTTGGAAACATACATCATACAGCAGATCACAGCACATCGTGTACAGCAGCTTCTGGACGCCGTAAAACGGGAAGACATCATGAAACAGAAAGACGTCATGAAACAAATTGGCGTCGATAAACAGAAAGACAAAAACGGCGGTGAACGATCAAATGCGCGCATTTCCCCGGAAAATTCGGAATGTTAATGCGGCGCGGAAATGGGGACGGATATGAAGATCGCAGCTTACTGCCGTGTTTCTACCGATAAAGAAGACCAGTTGAACAGCCTGGAAACACAGAAGAAATTTTTCTCGGAATACGCAGAGAAGAACGGGCACGAGCTGATCGGCCTGTATGCAGATGAGGGCATCAGCGGAACGAAGACGAAAAACAGAAAGGCGTTCCTCCGGCTGATGAAAGACGCCCAGACGCACTGCTTCGATATGTTAGTCGTAAAAGACATCAGCCGTTTTGCCCGGAACACGGTAGATTTGCTGCAAAACGTGCGGACGCTCAAATCGCTCGGCATTGAAACACTGTTCCTAACAGCGAATATGACCGTACTCGGACAGTCGGAATTTGTGCTCACCGTGTTCGGCGCGCTGGCACAGGAGGAGAGTGCGAATATAAGCAAGCGCGTAAAATTTGGCAAAAGGGAAAATGCAAAACGAGGAAGAGTCCCCAATTTCGTGTACGGTTATGATAAAACGAAAGGGGATTATTTTCACTTAACGATCAACGAGCGGGAGGCCGAGATCGTCCGGCAGATCTTTACCTGGTACATCAGGGACGGCCATGGGGCCGCGAAGATCGCCAGTATGCTCAACGAGAGGGGCGAGCGGACGAAGCGCGGGTGCGGTTTCAGCCAGAACGCGGTCTGCCGCATCCTGACGAATGAAATTTACATAGGTAAGATCATCAATGGCAAAGAGGAAGTCGCGGATTTCCTGACTGGCGTAAGAACGTCAAAAGACAGCGGCGACTGGCTCGTCACGGACAGGCCTGAACTGCGCATTATTTCCGACGAAGAATTTGAACAGGCGGCCAATACAATGGAAACGAGGAAGCGGACGGCAAATGTGACTGGCGGCGGGCCGCAGGGCGGGCGGAGCAGCCGCTACCTGTTCAGCACGCTGATCCGCTGCCAGGACTGCGGGTGGTCATACCGGCGGATGGTGCGGAAATATAAAAATACATATATCAAATGGGTCTGCTCGGGGCGCAACGGCAGGGGCGCGGACAGTTGTCCGAACGCTGTCGTGCTGGATGAGCGCGAACTGGTGCAAAAGATTGATGAGTTCGTGCAGGAGCTGATCGGGGATGAGAAAAGTCTGGAAAAGAAGATCAAACGCTATTTTATCAAAGAAATGCAGTCGCGAGGCGGGGGCGAAATGCACCGGGGGGAATTGGAAGGCAAATTGCAGAAATACCGGAATGCCAGAATGAAATATATGGAAATGTATGCGGAAGGACTTATTGAACGGGAAGAAATGAAAGAGGCGCTGCTCGACTTGAAAAGGAAAGCGGAAGCTGTCGAGGGGGAGCTGAACCTCGTGAAGGAAAGCCTGCGGGAAGGCGGGGCAGAGGATGTGTTCAGGAAGTGTTATGAAAATGCGGAGTGGATGGTTACGGTTGGGGATATGTCGAATGCCATGTTAAAGCGTATGATTGACCGGATCGAGGTGGATCACGAGGGGAATGTTGATATTTATTTTCGGGACATTTCGGAATGCGGGGTGAGAGGAGGAATTTGATGTTGTACATCGTGCGTTCCGTGGTACAATATAGGGGTGGGAGGGGTTTTTGATAGGACTTGTTTGATGATTTGGTATATGGTACAATGTGCTTTAATGAGGAAATAGAATACATGAAATATCTTGGAAATGAAGAGGGGTGATCTGGAATGATTAGAATAGATGAATATCTTGACGAGTTGATAGCGGCATTAAAAGATGCTTTTGGTGAAAGGCTGATGTATATTGGATTACAAGGCAGCTATCTCCGTAATGAAGAAACTAAAAATAGTGATATTGATATTATGGCTGTGATTGACAATCTTTCGGTTGCGGATTTGAAAGCCTATCAAAAAGCACTTGTTTTAGTAGGAAATTTTGACAAGTCCTGTGGCTTTATTTGCGGCAAAGCTGATTTAGAACATTGGAATCCGTTAGAAATATGTCATTTATTGCATACTACGAAAGACTATTACGGGGAGTTAAAAAAACTTGTTCCTGCATATACCATTGAAGACGAAAGAAACTATGTAAAATTAAGTTTGAATAATCTCTATCACGAAATTTGTCATCGTTATATACACGCTGACAAGGATCATAATGTTTCAAATTTTCCGATGACTTGTAAATCAGTATTTTTCATTATGCAGCATTTGTATTATCTAAGTAGTGGTAATTTTATTCCAACAAAAAGG
>CAJTTQ010000105.1 GCA_910579145.1 uncultured Eubacterium sp. | reverse complement strand
TAAAACATTAGATTTTATGATATAAATTTCCTATTTGACAGCCAGTCCCCCACGCTTTATAATTAAAATCAGAAACGAAGGAACTTGCCTCCTTCACCAATCAAATAAAAAAGGAGAAGATCATGAAGAAAAACATCATCCGTTTTACTGCCTGTCTTTTAGTGGCATCCATCGCTGTCAGCAGTGCCGGCATCCCGATAAAAGCCGCCAAAAAGGCATCGGTCAAAACGAAAAAAGTAACCATGCAGGTCGGAAAAAAGAAAACGATCTCACTGAAGAACAAAAAGAAAAAAGCAGTCTACACATTCAAATCAAAAAACGTAAAGATTGTAAAAGTCTCAAAAAAGGGAGTCATGACTGCGAGAAAGACCGGAAAAACTAAAATTTCGGTGAAAGAAAAACTAGGGAAAAAGACGAAGAACATAGGAACCGTGACTGTGACCGTAAAAGACGCGTCTGCGGACAAAAAGAAACCGCAGCCGACCCAGCCAGCCGCACAGACTGCCCAGCCGCCGGCCGTTCAGACAGCGGCCGCCACTCCGGCAGCCCCCACGGCGCCGGCTTCCACGGATTCACCGGAGCCAACTGTCGCTCCGCCGTCTCCGATCTATCCTGTGATCAAAGATACACCGGAAAAATTAAACCGCCGTTTGGACGGCGTAGAATACGGGGAGCAGATTACGACAACATATTACTCCAAAACAACCGGAAAAAACCGAAACGCCATTATCATACTGCCGCCCGGTTACACGGACGAGAAAAAATATCCAGTCCTTTATCTGTTCCACGGCGGAATGGGTGACGAAAACGACTGGACCGGCGGCGGAATCCGCTACATGATCGGAAATATGATCGCAGACGGCGAGGCCGAGGAAATGATCGTCGTGCTCCCGAACTGCCGCTGCCGCGAAGATGACTCCGCCGCAAACGCCGATGGCTTTGCAGCCGGCCACGTACAATCCTTTGATAATTTCCTCAATGATTTCCGGGACAATCTCATGCCGTTTATGGAAGCAAACTACTCCGTTGCGACAGGACGTGAAAATACAGCCGTTGCCGGCTTATCCATGGGCGGACGTGTCTCGCTGAACATCGGGATCACACTGGCTGACCGCGTCGGCTATACCGGCGCCTTCAGTCCGGCATACGGGATTTTCCCATATTCCGCGAACGGACTCACCGAAGAGGGGCTGTTCACCGAAGAGACGTTCACGCTGCCAGAAGAGTATAATAACCGCACCTTCCTCATGATCAACACCGGAAATCAGGACAACATGGTAAAAGAAGAACCAAACCGGTATCACCAGGCGCTGGAAAAGAACGGCGTCCACCACACGTATTTTACATTGGACGGCAGCCATGACTGGCCGGTATGGCGAAACGGATTTTATAACTTCACGCGCTACCTGTTCCACCCGCAGGCAGAAAACACCCCGTCAGACCCAGCCGGGACGGATCCAAATGCGCCGGTCGAACTGAAAGAAATTGTTTACGACGTACCTACGACGTTCGACCGCTCCCAAAACGACGTCACCTACGGCGAGGTAGAAAAAATCGAGTACTATTCCACGACGACCGGCAAGAAGAGAAAAGCGAACATCATACTGCCTGCCGGTTATAGCACGGATAAACGGTATCCCGTATTATACCTGCTGCACGGGATCAGCGGCGATGAAAATGAATGGCTTGACCAGGGAAGGCCGAAATACATCATCGGCAACCTTGTTGCGCAGGGACTCGCAAAAGAGATGATCGTGGTCATCCCGAACTGCCGCGCCCGCGCAGACGACCAGGCATCGAGTGAATTCTCCCTCGACCACTACGCGGCATTTGATAATTTTATCAATGACTTGAAGGCCAATCTGATGCCCTACATGAAAGAGAACTACTCGATCGCGGAAGGGCGCAAAAATACAGCGATCGCCGGCTTATCAATGGGCGCAAGAGAATCGCTGAACATCGGCCTGCACATGCCTGAAACATTCGGTTATATCGCGGCATTTAGCTGCGGATACGGCGTATTCGCCTACTCCGCAAACGGCGTTTCTGAACCGGGGCTCTTTACTGAAGAGACCATGCGCCTGCCGGATGCCTACAAAGATAATACGCTTCTCATGTTGAATAACGGAACTTCCGAGGGCGGCGAAAACGCCATCGGCGGTACGTGCCACAAAGCGCTGGAAAAGAACGGCACCCCGCACATCTTCTATGTGACAGAAGGCGGGCACGACTTTAAAGTTTGGAAACACGGATTATATAATTTCGCGTTACAGATTTTTAACTAAAGCAAGGAAAAGAGACTGTCTGGAAACCATTTGTTTCCGGCAGTCTCTTTTTTTCGCTTTATGGTTATCGTCACATTACACTGGAATTATTTTACCTTTACTTTCAACGTCCTGCTCCATGCACCGTATAATTTCTTTGAACCACTCTTATTGAATGCCCGAAGACGTACATAATACGTTTTCTTTGACTTCAATTTCTTAATGGTCACCGAAGAGGAAGAAGCTTTCAATACTTTTTTCTTCGCCTTCTTAAACTTTTTGCTCGTGCTGTAACTTAACTGGTAACCGCTTACCTTGGACAGCTTCTTAAACTTGATCACCATACTGCCCTTCTTTTTACTCTTCACCGAAGAAATCGCTGCCTTTTTCGGCTTGGATACTTTCACATCCGTTGTTGCCTGCGAATCCCGCGGCGCATTTGTCGGTACAGATGGAGCAGCCGTCGCCGGTGTTCCTCCTGGATTCGTGCCCGGCCCCGGAGCCGGCTCATTTGAACGGATCTGATACTGTTTCGTTACCTTTCCACCAAATTCTCCGATACCGATCACAGTCACTGTCGCCATCCCCGCTTTTACGCAGTTGGAATAGTAAACATCATAATCCGTTCCCGCTTTCAGCGTTTCTCCTTTTCTTGTGACTGTTACGGACGGTGTATGTCTCTGCCCGTTATAATCATATTCCTGCTGTCCTAAAACGACCTCCGCATCTGCGATGTCAGACTTTGAAACAGCGATGCGGTCGATTCCCGGCGCTGCCGCCGTATCGTTATAGAGGCAGATCGTATTCTCCCCTGCTTTCAGGTTCACGGTTACGGATTTGGATGCTACCGCATTTCCATCCCGCAGTACGCCGACCAGATCCGCCATCTCGACAGGTTCTTCGTCATTTACCTTAACGTACAGGGTACGTGCTCCGGCAGATACGATATAAACCTTCAACTCGTGTTCTCCAGCTTCCTTTACCTTCACCTTTTCAAACGTAATGTTCTTTCCAGCTCTTCCCACGTTGTCGACAAATTGTTTGCCGGACACATAATCTGTCGTCTTGATCGTTGTTCCGTCGCCCAGTACGGCATCCTCTGCCTCATAATAGTCGTAATTATCGTAAATGGTCGCACCGATCGGATCATTTTTACTTAATTTGATCCCACATCCGCCTGAAGCCTTCAGCGGAAGTTCAAGAACGTCTTTCGAAGTCACCTCGCGGGTTTCCGTTTTGATGCCTGTTCCCGACTCATCATCCGTATAAATGTAGGCGTAATAGAATTCATCCGCATCAAGGAAATCGAGCGGGACCTTATACGTCTGCTCCTCTTTAGTCATCGCGCCCACATACCAGTTTTCGCCCGATCTTCTCGCACGCACGACCGATTCCCCTGGATAACCGGCCAGTAACTTACTCTCATCCCATGTACTCGGGATATCCGTAAACAGGGAAGAACCTGCGTATCCCTGATATACATAAGCAGAGTGCGCAAGCGTCTGGATGGCAGATTCATAGACGATCGGCATCGCGAGCATGAACCCATCTGTCGCTGATACATTTCGGCAGCTCATTCCCACCGGCGTAAATTCCATCGAACCGATGACATTCCTTGCGTACGGCAGCGTCAATAGCGACTGCACCGGAGAACCACTTCCCCATTTGAAGTACTCGGATCCCATCACGGCCTCGCTCGAGAGGATATTCGGGAATGTCCGGTTCTCTCCGTTTGGATCCGTACATCCGTGGTAATTCAAAATCAGTTTATGTTTCGCGGCGATCGAGGCCAGATCGTACATGACCTTCATCGCAAACTGGCTGTCACTGTTCAGGTAGTCGACTTTTACGCCTTTGACGCCCATCTTCTCACACCAGGCAAACTGCTCCTCGATCGTTTCCGTATTGTCCAGATCAAAAATATGTTTCTGATCAAACTTGTTCACACCATACCAAAGGATCAGGTCGACTCCCTTTGGCTCGGCATACGCGACAAGTTCTTTTATCTTCGCTTCATAATCACTCCAAAGTTCCCATCCAAAATCCACCAGACAGTACCGCTGCCCTGTTTCCTTTGCGTAATCGATATAATCAAACATCGTATCAAAGTCGATCGCATCCGACGATGTAGACCACCAGGACCAGGAAGAAGTGCCCGGTTTCACCCAGCTGAAATCCCCTTGCGCCGGCGGGTTCAGATCCGATACAAGAGAACTGTTTACGACACCTTCCAGATCATCAGACAGGATCGCCAGTCTCCACGGCGTATGGAACACATCAGTCATGGACACACTCGCAATCTGCCCATAAGAAGCAGAATACGTTTGTCCATTTAAAGAATCATCTTCTTCCTGTTTGAGATAACCGCCAAACTTCACCTGAAACGCCTTATTTCCTGCTTTCGTCTCAAAAACAGATGCGCAGTACGGCTCCTTCTCGTTGTAGACATTTGCCTCTGCCAAAAGCAGCCACGAATCCCCGTCCGCCGTTGGGATCTTGCCGAGTATCGGCGTTGCAAAGCTGCTGCTCAGACTCTTCATCTTGCTCATCTGCCGCGCCGTATACGTGCTGGCCTCGTATGTCGCACTCGTTCCCATCGTCCAAACCGTACCGGAATCTGGAAGAACAAAGGAACTGTTTTCAGCGGTGATCTCCGTCACCTCATCACTGCTTCCTGTATCCCCATCTACTTCATAACGATAGCCGATTCCGTCATCAAACACGCGGAAGATCATCGTAATCTTGCTATCGCCCTTCGTCATCGTAAAAGAAGTTTGTGCGTATTGTTTGGAAACATGGTTCGAACTTCCCTGCACCCAGTCATACTCCTCTTTTCCCTCGGTCTTTTGTACCATTGACTCATCAAACGCAAGCCCCTGTGACAAATCCTCCGCCTTTGTCACGAGACCGATCGGAGAACACTGGATCATAACCGTGCCATTGCGGTATGCGGAATAATAATACCGGTCAAAGGCATCTTTCCAAATACGCAGCGTGATACTATTATCCTTAGACACCGTCTTTAAAGCTTCGATCTCGGTCAATCCTTCCGAACCGTCGTCATCTGATACTTCCGATGATACCGGTGGTTTCTCCTGCTGCGTCGTATCCAGTCCATACCCTTGTGCGATCTCTTTTACCTGTGCCGCAGTAAGCGCCGTCTTATACACGCTCACATCATCCAGGCTGACCGCGCAGTCATTATCACTCCAGGTCGAACACGTCTTCCCGAGCGCATGATTGACAAGGCTTCCGAGATTATCCAGTCTCTCTTTCAATACATTGGCACTCCCGGAACCACAGTTTGATTCTGTGAGCACTCCGTTTTTATAAAATTTTACATCCTGATTCGATACTGTAACCGTGATCAGGTTCCAGATCCCCTTCTCCGGCTCTTCATTGAAAATCTGCTTATAATCGGAACCGCTGTCAAAGATCAGGTTCCATACACTATCGCTCGCAAACGGCGCAAAGGCAAATTCCTGTCCGTTCGCGGAATCGGCCGAACTAAACAGCCTCGAATAACTCGAAACATCTGACGCCGCCTTCATCCAAAACGACCACGTCACCCCCGTCTGCGAACTGATCCCGTCATACAGTTCCTTCGGCAGTTCGGCATACGAAGACCCCTTCGCGCCGCCAGACAGCGTAAGAACATGGTTATCCGCACCTGAATATGTCTTATCCGCGATCTTCAACTGCTCCTGCTGTATTTTCGCCGTTCCTTTTAATGAAGCAGCTCCTCCTGATACGGTCCCGCTATTGGCAGCCTCCGTACCCGCGGCATCTTCAAACGTCCATTTATATGCCGCTTCTGGAATCGAAGCCGCTTTCACAGAAATTTCCCCGCCACCCGGGAGCACTTCTCCCGCAGAAACCGTAAGCATAAGCGCGAGCGCCGCTGCGAGAACTTTTTTCCCTAACCTCCGTTTCAACATGATCCTTCCTCCTCGTATAATTGATAACATAATTCTAACAAAAGGCAGCGGAAAAGGAAATGGTTTTTTCGGTACAACACATGTAAAAATGTAAACTATTCCTTTGAAATGCCTTGAATTTCCCATATTCTTTCATTATAATGATGTTGGGGTAAACAAGATAAGACTTAAAAACGGGGGGATCCATATGAACCATACACTATTTTACCAGGACTTTAACCATTACCGATGCCTGGAATCCGTCGAAAAAAATTCACATGAACTGTATCTTTGCTACTGCGGAAAACAGGAATGCCCTCCGTCCCACGAATTTGGGCCGGCTACACGTACCGAATTTCTGCTGCACATCGTATTGGATGGCAAAGGAACATTTTCCACCCCGTCTCATACGTATGAGCTGGAAAAAAACTCCATTTTTTTGATCTATCCAAATCAGACTACCTACTATCAGGCAGATGCCGATAATCCGTGGACTTATATCTGGATCGGGTTCAATGGCCCGAAAGCCGAAACTCTTTTGCGTTATGCCGGATTTACACCGGAACAACAGACGGCGTTCCTGCCGGACACGGCTCCCTATGAGACAGCCGTCCACGGCATCCTGACTTCATGTCAATTAAACCTTTCCAGTGAACTGCGCCGCTCACAATATCTGTACGCGTTTGTCGCACAACTGGCAGACGACCTGCATCAGGCGCATCCGGGCGTCCCTGAATTCTCCTATCCCGGCAGCACATATGTCAGATATGCGCTGGACTATATCGAACACCATTACAGACAGCGTATCAAAGTCTCCGATATCGCGAATTACGTAGGGATCAGCCGGGCCCACTTAACGAACTGCTTTAATAAAGAACTAAAACTGTCTCCGCGCGAATACTTGATCGATTACCGGATGAACAAGGCAAAAGACCTTTTGACGACAACCGCCCTTCCGATCAATCAGATCGCTTCTTCCGTAGGATATGAGGATCCACTCTCTTTTTCAAAAGCGTTTAAACTCGTTACTGGCGTATCCCCTAAGTCCTATCGCGAAAACTGACACCTCAAAACGGTTCCCGCAGCTTTTCCCTGCACGCCAAAAAAATGAGCCTCTCGCCTCCCGTGATGTGCTCCATCCTTCTTTCCGCGCAATAAGACAGTTCCTTTTCTACCAATAACTGCTCCACCATTTTGGACGCGGCTCGTTCCGTGTCCCCCTGTGCCAGCAGGATTGCTTTTAAGTTATTACAAAGCGTCAG
>CAJTTQ010000104.1 GCA_910579145.1 uncultured Eubacterium sp. | reverse complement strand
GATCGGCGCCGGATTTGAGGGCCGGAAAGCGATCAAAAAGATCAAGCCGACATTATGCGCGGCCTTCATCAAACTGTTTGCCCTCTGCGCACTATTCCTTCCACTCGCCGTATCGCTTGGCTACCGGAACCAGGAACTCGTCGGCATCCTGATCATGCTCGGCTCTCCATCGACAGTCTCCTGCTACATCATGGCGAAGAATACGAGAAACGATGAAGTTCTGACAAGCAGTATCATCGTGCTCACCACACTTCTCTCCTCAGTCAGCCTGACGATGTGGATTTATCTTCTGCACAGCATGGGGTACCTATAAGAGGATACTGATAAGAGCTAAAAAAAACTTGACTTTTTCTCCTTCTTATCGTATAATGGGAAAGTAAGTGATTTAGGGGCATAGTTCATCGGTAGAATAAGAGTCTCCAAAACTCCAGAGCTGGGTTCGATTCCTAGTGCCCCTGTCATAACCACCTTATAAACAGCGCATTTGCCGTTTATAAGGTTTTTTTATAACAAATTTCAATTGTGCTCCGTCGAAAACAGCTCAATTGACAGAAATGAGGACCATATGATCAAAGATTATTTTCACAAAAACCGGCCTGTATACTCTTTGGAGGTTTTTCCCCCGAAACAGGATACCGACATTACTTCGATTTACGATTCACTGGACAAGTTCAAAGAACTCCATCCGCACTTTATCAGCGTCACGTATGGCGCGGGCGGAACCACTTCGGAAAATACGTTTGCCATCGCATCGTACATACAAAACCAGTGCGGGATCGAGGCGCTGACGCACCTCACCTGCGCCGCCATCCCTGATAAGCTCTTTCTAACGAACTTCCTGACCAATCTTTATCGGAACGGCATACGAAACATACTGGGACTTCGCGGCGACCAGCCGAGAGGCATGAGCGACGAGCAGTTTGCCTCCCGGTATTATGAACATGCTTCCGACCTGATCGCCGACATAAAAGACGCCTACCCTTTCAGCGTGGCAGGCGCCTGTTATCCAGAAATCCATCAGGAAGCCGCTTCCCTGGAAGAAGATGTCGCCCATCTGAAGATCAAAGTAGACAAAGGGGTAGATTTCCTGATCACACAGCTTTTCTATGACAATGAAGCCTTTTTCCGCTTTTTAGACAAAGCGAGAAGCACCGGTATCGACATTCCCGTCCTGCCGGGACTTATGCCGATCATGACCGCAGGGCAGGTAAAAAATATCATCGAACTGTCCGGCTGCGCGATTCCTGATCATCTGCGGCATGCGATCGACAAATATAGGGACTCTCCGGCGGATCTGAAAAAAGCCGGTCTGGATTATACGAAACAACAGATGGATGACCTGCTGGCACACGGCGTAGACGGAATCCATTTATACAGCATGAACAAAGTGGAGACAGCAAAGTATATTTTTGATTAAAAAAAGGGAGAGCGACTCAATGAGAATCGCCCTCTCTTTTTCTTCTTATGATTGATGGATGTTATATAAGCCTCACCGATCTCAGCGGTGGATGATCTCATTTCTCCCCGGCCCGTTTGACACCATTTTCACCGGCACGCCCAGTTCTTTTTCGATAAATTCGATGTACCGGCGGCAGTTTTCCGGCAGTTTCCCGTATTCGGTGATACCGCGGATCTCTTCTTTCCAGCCTGGCAGGACCTCATAGACCGGCTTCGCCTTTTTCAGTCCGGCCGTCGTCGGGAACTCTTTCATCACCTTCCCGTCTATTTCATAGCCGACACAGATCGGGATCTCGTCCAGATATCCGAGGACGTCAAGCACAGTTAGGACCACCTCGGTCGCACCCTGGATCCGGCAGCCATAGCGGCTCGCCACCGCGTCAAACCAGCCCATGCGCCTCGGCCTTCCGGTCGTCGCGCCAAATTCACCGCCGTCTCCGCCGCGCCTTCGCAGTTCATCTGCTTCGTCGCCAAATATCTCACTGACAAATTCCCCGGCTCCTACTGCACTCGAATACGCCTTTACTACCGTAACGATGCGCTTGATCTCATACGGCGGTATCCCCGCTCCAACCGCGCCGTAAGCCGCGAGTGTCGAAGATGACGTTACCATCGGATAAATACCGTGATCCGGGTCTTTCAGCGAACCGAGCTGTCCTTCCAGCAGGATCCGTTTTCCCTCTTTACGTGCCTGATCGAGATAATGGGATACGTCACACACGTAAGGCTCCACCATTTTACGGTATTCCTTCAGCGTTTTCATGATCTCATCTACGTCTATGGCCGGTTTATGGTACAAATGCTCCAGCAGCACATTTTTCTGCACACATATATTTTCCAGTTTTTCGCGCAGCGCCTCCTCGTCAAACAACTCTGAAACCTGCACGCCGATCTTCGCGTACTTGTCGGAATAAAATGGCGCAATTCCTGATTTCGTAGAGCCAAATGACTTTCCGGCGAGCCGCTCCTCCTCATACTGGTCAAACAGGATATGGTATGGCATCACGATCTGCGCGCGGTCCGACACGAGGATTTTCGGCTGCGGCACTCCCCGCTCGACAATCTCATTCATCTCCCGGAACAGATCCGGGATATTTAACGCAACACCGTTTCCGATGATGCTCGTCGTATGATCATTAAATACACCGGACGGCAGAATATGTAGTACAAACTTGCCATAATCATTGACAATGGTATGCCCGGCATTGCTTCCTCCCTGGAAACGTACAACGATGTCGGACTCCTCACTCAGCATATCCGTAATCTTCCCTTTTCCTTCGTCTCCCCAATTGGCGCCTACAATTGCTGTAACCATAGCCATTCCTCCTTGTTTTCCAAAGGAAAATCCGAGCGGGATTTTCCTCCTTAAATATCGTGGTTTTCGACTGCAAACGTGTCCGAAGACAGACACACAGATTCATTATATATGATTTTAGTCTGTATTTCAAGAAAAAAACAAAAAGACCCGTCCACAAGTTTTGCCAACGGATCTTTTTGTCTGATCTATCCACGTTCGGATTATTTCAATGTAACCTTTGCGCCTTCGCCCTCGAGTTTTGTCTTGATGTCTTCTGCCTCTTCCTTAGATGCAGCTTCCTTCACAACCTTCGGAGCTCCGTCTACGACTTCTTTTGCTTCCTTCAGTCCAAGACCCGTTACTTCACGTACGACTTTGATGACCTTAACCTTGTTCGGTCCAACTTCCGTCAGCTCTACGTCGAATTCGTCTTTCTCGTCTCCGCCTGCTGCCGCGCCGTCTCCGCCTGCTGCTGCAACAACAACGCCTGCTGCCGCAGAAACGCCGAACTCTTCTTCACATGCTTTTACTAAATCATTTAATTCCAACACGCTCATCTCTTTGATGGCATCGATAAATTCCTGAGTAGTCATTTGAAATTCCTCCATTTTTTTATTTTTGAAATCTTAGTTTTCTTATTCTGCTGCCTGCTCTGCAACTTCTGCTGCTGGCTCCGCTGCTGCTTCCGCAGCCGGTTCTGCCGCTCCGCCCTTCTCTGCGATCTGGTTCAGAACGCGGGCAAGGTTCGTAACAGGTGACTGCAGGCTTCCAAGCAATTTGGAAATGAGAACATCCCTCGACGGGATCTTCGCAAGCGTCTGAATGCCGGCTTCATCGTAATACGTTCCGCCTACAACAGCGCTCTTAAACTGAAGGTCTTCTGCCTCCTTCGCGAACTCACTGAGAATTCTTGCCGGAGCTGTCTCGTCTTCTGAAGAAAACGCGATCGCAGTAGGCCCTTCCAAGTCTTTGTCCAATTGTTCGAAATCCGTTCCTTCAAAAGCGCGGACAAGCATCGTATTTTTGTATACTTTGTACACGATACCAGCTTCTCTCAGCTTTCTGCGCAGTTTTGTATCCTGCTCAACGGTAAGTCCGCGGTAATCAACGAGTACCGCCGCTTTCGCATCGGCTGCGTAACCTTTGATCTCTTCCACAATTGGCTGCTTTAACTCGACTTTTGCCATTGGTTATTTCCTCCTTTATAGATTCTTCTGCCTGGAAAGGAGAAATCTAATGCCTGTTCCAGGCATTGGCCTGTAGGCAAATGCCAGTAGGCATATAAAAACCCTCTCCTCGTCTGGACAATAAATTGCCTGGACAACGAGAGGGCAGAATCATTCCATCCTTTTACTCCTCGGTAAGCGGCTTACGCTCTTACACGGAAAAACCTGCGGTTTTTCTGTACTTACTGTCTACGGCAGTTATTAACAAACGATATAATAACACAACTATCTATTTCCTGTCAAGCCAAAATCGGAAAAACTACATCATTTTTGCTGTGCTTACTTTGATACCAGGGCCCATCGTGCTCGCGATCGTCACGCTCTTCATGTACTGTCCCTTTGCGCTTGACGGCTTCGCCTTTACGATGGCGTCCATGATCGTATTAAAGTTCTCACTGAGCTGCTCGGCGGAAAAAGAAGCTTTTCCTACCGGAACGTGAATGATGTTTGCTTTGTCCAAACGATACTCGATCTTACCTGCTTTGATATCATTGACAGCCTTTGTAACATCCATCGTAACGGTTCCTGCCTTCGGGTTCGGCATCAAGCCTTTTGGTCCAAGTACACGTCCGAGCCGACCAACAACGCCCATCATATCAGGAGTAGCAACCACTACGTCAAACTCAAACCATCCCTCGTTCTGGATCTTCGGGATCAATTCCTCGCCGCCGACAAAATCAGCTCCTGCTGCTTCTGCCTCCGACACTTTATCTCCCTTCGCAAACACGAGGACGCGAACCGTCTTTCCTGTTCCATGAGGAAGTACGACCGCACCACGAACCTGCTGGTCTGCATGACGCCCGTCTACGCCGAGACGGATGTGTGCTTCTATCGTTTCATCGAATTTTGCAACTGCTGTCTTTTTCACAAGGTCAATAGCCTCTTCCGGCTCATACTGAGTCATTCTGTCTACTAACTTTGCGGCCTCTACATATTTCTTGCCTCTTTTCATGATTTAAACCTCCTAGTGGTATTAGCGAACATTCTCCCACAACGTCCAAATGACATAGATCTTCCTGCGATGTCTAAATTTTATAACACTCACTCTTCTACTGTGATTCCCATACTCCTTGCCGTACCAGCGATCATGCTCATCGCTGCTTCTAAGCTTCCCGCGTTCAGGTCTGGCATTTTCAACTCGGCGATCTTCTGGATCTCCTCTTTTGAAATCGAAGCTACCTTCTGCTTGTTCGGCACACCGGAACCGGAATCGATCTTACATGCTTTTTTGAGAAGTACTGCTGCCGGCGGCGTTTTCGTAATAAAGCTGAAACTCCTGTCCGCATATACGGTAATGACAACAGGGATGATCATCCCTTCCTGTCCTGCTGTCTTCGCATTAAACTCCTTTGTAAACTGCACGATATTCACGCCGTGCTGTCCAAGCGCTGGTCCTACCGGCGGTGCCGGCGTTGCTTTTCCAGCCGGGATCTGCAATTTTATATATCCTTCCACTTTCTTAGCCATTTCAAGTTTCCTCCTGTTTCTATAGCTTTTCTAATTCTGAGAAATCGATTTCAACCGGCGTCCCGCGCCCAAACATATCGATCACGATCACCGCCATCTGTTTGGCCGGATGAACTTCCTGTACGACACCGTGTGTATCCTCCCATACACCCTTTGTAACGACAACGTGGTCGCCAATGCTGTACGGCGCTTCCTCCGCCTGCGCGAGGAATCCCATGTTGGCGATCTCTTCCGCGGTCAGCGGAACCGGTTTGGATCCCGGCCCTACAAACCCCGTCACTCCGCGGGTGTTTCGCACGACATACCAGGTTTCGTCATTCATCACCATATTGAGAAGGACATAGGCCGGGAACATTTTCTTCTGAACCTGTTTCTTTTCCCCGTTCTTTTCCTCCACAACGGTCTGCATCGGTACCATCACCTCCAGGATCTGCTCCTGAAGATTGCGGTTTTCGATCGTCTTCTCAATATCCACTTTTACTTTATTCTCATAACCGGAATAAGTATGAACCACATACCATTTTGCTTCTTCCGCCATATCAACCTCCTAGATTAAAGCCCGATCGCCTGCAGTCCTAAACGGATCAGCCAGTCTATCCCTGCAATAACGCCGCCTAGGATAACGGAAATAATAATTACTAATGTGGATTGGCGGATCAATTCTTCTTTCTTTGGCCATGTACACCGCTTGAATTCCGCCTTGACATGTTTGAAGAAGCTGTCCTTTTTCGAAGTCTTTTCCGCTTCGCTCATTTGACACACATCCTTTCCATAACATTACACCAGACGATTATTTCGTCTCTTTGTGTAATGTATGAGTTCTGCAAAACCTGCAATATTTCTTTGTTTCCATTCTGTCCGGATGGTTCTTCTTGTCTTTGGTCATGTTGTAGTTCCGCTGTTTGCATTCTGTACATTCCAAAGTGATTTTAGTACGCATTACGTCACCTCCGTGATTATTTGTCTGAATAATTTTCAGTCTTATAAAATTTAGGCATAAAAAAAAGACCTAATTCATCGCCCAACTAGAATACCACATAATTGCGGGGAAGTCAAGGGGTTTTTGGGAGAATGGGTCTGCCACACGATCTTTCCACGATCTTTATGGGTAAAATAGCCGCCACTAACTCGGTTAATGGCGGCCACCCCATTTAAAATTCCTTATTCCAACACCTCAAAAACCTTACATCCTGAAATCGTAATGGCATCACCTTCGACATATGGACATTCCTCGCCATTACCGATTTTGAATATATACACTCGGATTGGATGATTCAGACCCGTTTCAGGATTTTTATCACCGCAAAATGCGTCTTCTGGAATGATGCAATTAAATTTAATATTTATACTCTCTCCCGGAAGCATCTGACGCTGTTCCATCACCGCTTTCTCAAATTTACCATTATAGTCTTCCAGAATTTCTAAATATTCATCATACAACATTTCATAATACTCTTCTGGCGTGTCGCACCATCCCTGATAATTTTCTTCGCAGTATTCGTGCGTTGGCGCTACTGGCGGCTTCATAGTTATTGTCTCTTTCTCATATGCGTAATATGCAAACGGATACACCTGTGGATAAGTATAATTAAATCCAATCCCCAACTCAGGCAAATTTCTTTTTCCCGAATTTTTCAAAGTCAACTCAACCTGTAATTGTTTCCCCCGTAAATCCGCTCCATTCGTCTGATCATAGAATACAAATGGGCATTCCCAAATTTTGAAGGTAGATTCAACAAATTCGCTATAGGGGCACTCCACCGCAACCTGTCCATTTTCATCTACCGCTATTCCATCCTCTTGAGACAAATCATATACCAGCGTTCGGTTAATTTCTGGTGTATTGCTTGGACTAACGCTGGGCGCGGGTGCTACAGATGCCGTTGGCATCGGTGTGTTAACCGGAACTGGCGAGGATGTAACTGCCGGAAAAGCTGTACTTATGTTATTAGAAGGTACAGTTTGTTTCTTTTTTGCCTTAACTGTCACTTTACAAATATATTTTGCTTTCCCTGCCTTTGCGGTTATATTGGCCTTCCCAGCCTTTTTGGCAACTACTTTTCCTCTACTGCTTACACTTACGATCTTCTTTTTTGAAGAACTCCATTTCACCTTCTTCTTATTATTTTTGAGTTTTAATTGAAATGACTTT
>CAJTTQ010000103.1:487-7802 GCA_910579145.1 uncultured Eubacterium sp. | reverse complement strand
TAAAACCAGCTTTTTAGGTGGTTTGTTTGCCATACCCTTTATTTCTCGGGTGTCCTCTGCTTGTTTGTTTCAAACTTAGGTGTTCCTTCCGTGTATTATATGATTCTATTATAACAGAGGAACGGAATAGAGGCAACGTTCAAAATAGCAGAGTGTGGGAATATTTAATCTGTATATGTTGAGACACTCCGTCCACTCGTCACACGCGAGGACCGAAAGGCACAGAAACGGATTGGTAAGCTGCAAAGCCTTCAGGGCCAGGGAGACCATTATGCTTTGAAACGTCCACGCGGTGGGAAAGAGCGGGAACAGCAGGCCGCACTGTTAACCAAAATTCCCTTTTTCAAATACCATCCAAACCCTTTTGAGACAGAAATGTTTTTGCAGACGGATACACCTGTCACCTGTGAATGCTGTGGAAAGTCGGTACATATTTATTACGAGGGACCTTTTTATGCGATAGAGACCGTTGGCTGTCTTTGTCCGGAGTGTATTGCGAGCGGAGCGGCGGCGAAGCATTTCGATGGTGAATTTCAGGATGAGTGTTCCGTGGATCGCGGTGTGGACGACCCGGAAAAACTCGACGAACTGATCCACCGTACGCCCGGTTATCATGGATGGCAGCAGGAGTACTGGCGCGCTCATTGTGGGGATTATTGCGCTTTCGTGGGTTATGTGGGATACCGGGAACTAAAACAGATGGGGATCGTGGAGGAAGTGTTAGATGATCCTGTATGGGAGGAAGAATGGGGAGCAAATAAGGAGGAATTGTTACGGTATATGGTCAATGGAGGCAGCGTGCAGGGATATTTGTTCCGGTGTCTGCATTGTGGAACATATCGCGTGTGGGTAGATTGTGACTGATGGGAGACTGAAAAAAGCACAGGGACGAATGCCTCGTTCCGGTGCTTTTTTTCTGCTGTTACCGATCACAAATTGTCCATCGCCGTTGCCAGCATCAGTTTGATGCGGTTCAACTGATTGACTTCGCTGGCGCCCGGGTCATAGTCGACGGCTACGATATTGGCCCCTGGGAATGCTTTTCGCAGCGGCTTGATCACGCCTTTTCCGACGACGTGGTTCGGCAGGCAGCCAAACGGCTGGGTGCACACGATGTTCGGCACGCCGCTCTGGATCAGTTCGATCATCTCGCCGGTCAAAAACCATCCCTCGCCGGTCTGATTTCCCATTGATACGAACGGTTTCGCGTATTCCGTCAGTTCGTAAATGCTGGCGGGCGGCTCAAAACGGCGGCTTGCCGTGAGCGCGGCGCGCAGTTCCTTCCGGTAGCGCTCCAAAAACCAGATGGCCAGTTTTCCCATATATTTGCCGGTTTTGGAATGCCCGAGGTGATCTGCTTTAAATACGCTGTCATAGGCGCTGTACATAAAGAAATCAAGCATATCCGGACAGACGGCCTCGGCGCCCTCCGCCTCTAAAAGTTCGACGATATAGTTGTTGGCCGCCGGCAGGAACTTGACAAGTATTTCGCCTACGATTCCTACTTTTGGCTTTTTCAATGATTCATCCAGTTCAATCTCATCAAAATCTTTTACGATTCCCCATATATTTTTTTTCAGTTCCGATTTCTTCGGGTGCTTTACTGCCTCAATGCAGATTTTTTTCCATTTCTCATGCAGGGCGTTGACCGAGCCGGGCACTTTTTCATAGGGCCTTGTTTTGTACACGACGCGCATGAACAGGTCGCCGTAGACGAGCGCGTGGATCGCGCCATTTAACAGGCGGTAATTGATCTTATAACCCGGGTTCGATTCGACGCCGGCGCTCAGCGAGATGACGGGGATCTGTTCCATGCCCGCTTTTTGCAGCGCGCGGCGGATAAACCCGATATAATTTGTCGCCCGGCACCCGCCGCCGGTTTGGGAAATGATGACGGCCGTCCGGTCAAGATCGTATTCACCCGACAGAAGCGCCTTCATGATCTGTCCCACGACGATGAGAGAGGGGTAGCAGGCATCGTTATTTACGTATTTCAGTCCGTAATCGAGCTCGTCCCCCCCGGTCGGGAGCTGCACCATGTGATAGCCGGCGGCCGCCAGAGCGGGGATCAGCATATCAAAGTGGATCGGTGACATCTGCGGCGTGAGGATCGTGTACGTTTTGCGCATCTCCTTTGTGAACAGAACGCGCTTGTACGAAGCGTCCCTGACATGTGGTTTCACGCCTTTGCGGGCGCGGTCTTTGACCGCGGAGATCAGGGAGCGGATACGGATCCTGGCGGCGCCGAGGTTATTCACTTCATCGATCTTCAGCACCGTGCATATTTTCCCGGAACCGGTCAGGATGTCGTTGACCTGGTCGGTCGTCACGGCATCGAGTCCGCAGCCAAACGAATTGAGCTGGATCATTTCCAGGTTTTCCTGTGTGCGCACGTACGAAGCGGCCGCATACAGGCGCGAGTGGTACATCCACTGGTCCATCGCGATCGTCGGGCGCTCGATCGGCGCCAGATGGGAAATGCTGTCCTCCGACAAAACGGCGATGTCATACGAAGTGATCAGTTCGGGGATGCCGTGGTTGATTTCCGGATCAATGTGATAGGGCCTGCCCGCAAGTACGATTCCCCGTTTGCCGGTTTCCTTCATCCACTGCAGAACTTCTTCCCCTTTCTTTTTCACATCATCCCTCGTCTTTAACAGTTCCGCGTAGGCGGCATGCACGGCCTCGCGGATCTCGCGTTCCGGTATGCCATTTTCCTTTCCGATATAGTCGGCCAGTTCATCCGCCGCCGCCTTTTCGCTTTCGAGTGACAAAAACGGATTTTGGAACGTAATGCCGTCAGCCGAAAGTTCCTCCACATTGTTTTTGATATTTTCCCCGTAGGAGGTGACGATCGGACAGTTGTAATGGTTTCCGGCGCCCTTAAATTCCTCGCGCTCATAAGGAATGCACGGATAAAATAAATAGGTAACGCCCTGATTTAACAGCCACATGATATGGCCGTGCGCAAGCTTCGCCGGATAGCACTCGGATTCACTCGGGATCGATTCGATGCCGAGTGAATAAATATCACGGCTCGATTTGGGCGAAAGGACGACCTGATAGCCGAGTTCGGTGAAAAACGTAAACCAGAACGGATAATTTTCGTATAGGTTCAATACGCGGGGAATGCCTACTTTTCCGCGGTAAGCCTGTTCCGGGCGCAGCGGCGCGTAGTGCTCGAACAGCCGCTTGTTTTTATAGTCGTATAAGTTAGGCACTTCCTTTTTTTTCTTTTCCGTGCCGAGTCCGCGTTCACACCGGTTGCCGGAAATAAACTGGCGGCCGCCGGTAAATTTATTGATGGTGAGCAGGCAATGGTTCGTACAGCCCTTGCATCTCGCCATCGAACTCTCGAATTTCAGGGAAATGATGTCCTCCAGCGGGAGCATGGAAGAAACCGCTCCCTCTTCGTAATGTTCCCTGGCGATGAGCGCGGCGCCGAAGGCCCCCATGATACCGGCGATGTCCGGACGTACGGCCTGGCAGCCGGACACGCGCTCGAAACTGCGCAGTACGGCGTCGTTATAAAAGGTTCCGCCCTGTACGACGACTTTTTTGCCGAGATCTTTTGGATCAGTCAGTTTGATCACTTTGAGGAGCGCGTTCTTGATGACGGAGATGGCCAGTCCCGACGAAATGTCAGCGACGGTCGCGCCTTCTTTCTGCGCCTGTTTTACTTTGGAATTCATAAATACCGTACAGCGGGAGCCGAGGTCGATCGGATTTTCCGCAAATAGGGCAAGTTTGGCAAAGTCCTTTACTTCATAGTTGAGCGAGCGGGCAAATGTCTCGATGAACGAACCGCACCCCGAAGAGCAGGCCTCGTTCAACTGCACGCTGTCCACGGAATTGTTTTTTATCTTGATGCACTTCATATCCTGCCCGCCGATGTCTAAGATGCAGTCCACTTCCGGCTCAAAAAAGGATGCGGCGTAGTAGTGGGATACGGTCTCGACCTCCCCCTCGTCCAGCATGAGGGCGGACTGGATCAGTGCCTCCCCGTATCCGGTCGAACAGGAGCGGACGATACTCACGCTGTCGGGAAGGATCTCATAGATTTCCTTGATCGCCTGGATCGTCGTTTTTAACGGACTTCCATTGTTATTATCATAAAAAGAGTACAAAAGGGAGCCGTCCTCCCCGACGACGGCGACTTTCGTCGTTGTCGACCCGGCGTCGATGCCGAGAAAGGCATTTCCTTCGTAATCGGCGAGAGACCCTTTTTGCACGGCGTGTCTGCTGTGCCGTTTGACAAATTCGTCGTAGTCCGCTTCCGAAGCGAACAAAGGCTCCATCCTTGTCACTTCAAATTCCATATGGATTTCGCCGCTCAGTTTGTCGGACAGCGCTTTCAGCGTCGTCACGCCTTCGCCCTTGGAATTCATGGCGGCGCCGCTCGCCGCGAACAGATGCGAGTGCGACGGCGCGATCACGGCGTCATCGGCCAGCTTCAGCGTGCGGATAAAGGCCGCTTTTAGTTCGGTCAGGAAGTGGAGCGGCCCGCCTAAAAAGGCGACGTTCCCGCGGATCGGTTTTCCGCAGGCAAGTCCGCTGATCGTCTGGTTGACGACGGCCTGGAAGATCGAAGCCGAGAGATCCGGTTTGGAAGCGCCCTCGTTGATGAGCGGCTGGATATCGGTTTTGGCAAAGACGCCGCAGCGCGCCGCGATCGGATAGATCGCCTGATAGTCTTTGGCATATTCGTTCAGGCCGGCCGCGTCTGTCTTTAAAAGCGTCGCCATCTGGTCGATGAAAGAACCGGTGCCGCCGGCGCAGATCCCGTTCATACGCTGTTCGATACCGTCTGTAAAATATATGATCTTCGCGTCCTCGCCGCCCAGTTCGATGGCGACGTCCGTCTGCGGGGCGAAATCCTTCAGAGAAGTAGCTACGCTGACGACTTCCTGGACAAATGGAATATCCAGATGCTCGGAGATCGTCAGGCCGCCGGAACCGGTGATCATCGGGGCGATGGTCAGGTCGCCCAGCTCGCCGTACGCCTGCTTGATAATATTTTTTAACGTTTCCTGTATGTTTGCAAAATGTCGTTCGTAAGCAGAAAATATAATATGATTGGATTCATCCAATATTGCGATTTTGACAGTGGTTGAGCCAATATCAATACCTACTCTGTTCATGGGTGCCTCCTTCGTTTGTGTAAAATATATGCGGGCGTCGGACGGGATATGATGACGGCCTCAGGGAAGCCACTTTATGACAGCGGAAATGTTCCTCCGCAAAACGTCTTCCTATTTATAATCATCCTGCTCCAGTCCAAACCCATGCACTAGTATACGACAAATTTCGTCATTTGTAAACAAAATAAAATCATCAGGCACCTTTTCCCATCGCAGGAATATAATGATAGGGAATGAAAATCATGAGAGGTGCAACATGAATAAGCGTTACTGTAACGGTATGGTGCATGTCATAAAGCAAGGAGAAACGCTGTATCAGTTAAGCCGGAGGTACCGGGTGCCGCTCGCGCTGATCCTGCGCGCGAATCCGTACGTCGATGTGTATAACCTCCAGGTGGGACAGGAAATCTGCATTCCCGTCGTCCGCCCGTTTAACGGCATGGTATGTATGCCGATCCAGCAGAGAAATGACGGAAATCCGCGGATGATGGATAACAGACAGCAGCAGATGCCGGACGGGAATGAACAGGAGATGTCAGGGGAGATGTCGGCAGGGGAGATGCAGGTGGAGATGGAAGGAATGCCGCCGCAGACGATGCAGCAGATGCCGCCGCAGACAATGCAGGGCGGAAGGAACCAGAGTGGCATGAACCAGCAGATGCCGTCGCAGACGATGCAGCAGATGCCGCAGTCCGGCATGGCGCCGCAGACGAGTGATATGGCAGCCCAGTCGAGCCAGCCGTGGCCGGAAGAGAGTCCTTGTCCGTGCCAGTCCGAGGCAGACGTATATGAGCAGAATGAGGATCATCGCGGGGACGACGATGACGAGGTGGAAGTATACATCACATCAGGAAATAGGAGTTTAGGGGACATACTGAAAGAGTACGATGTGGATCTGGATGATTTCGCGGAGAGAAATGATCTGAGCCAGATCAGTATTTGTGAGGACGTCGTACTCTATCTTCCGAAAAAACACAACAATTCTCGTGGTTAATGTTTGACAAAGAGACGGGGAAAACGTATAATGTTAAAAGGTGCGGAGTGTATTGAGGAAGAATGGAGAGAATCATGCTCGAGATTTTTAAGACGATAGAGGATAAATTACAGGAAGATGACACGGTTTCCGAGGGCTGCTGGGTAGCCCTCACGAAACCGACCAACGAGGAACTCCAGACGGTTTCGAGGGAAACGGGCATTGATATCGACGATCTGCGCGCCCCGCTCGATGATGAGGAGAGATCCCGTATCGAGCAGGAGGGCGACTGTGTCATTGTCTTAGTGGACATCCCGTCCCTGGATGAGAAGGACCGGTATGTAACGATCCCGCTCGGTATTTATATGACCAAACAGGCGATCGTGACGGTCTGTCTGGAGGAGACGCCGGTATTAAGGGCGTTTATGAATAACCGTGTGAGGGAATTTTACACGTATAAGAAGACGCGGTTCGTGTTTCAAATCCTGTACCGCAACGCCACATCCTATCTGCGGTATCTGCGCATCATTGACCGCAAGAGTGAGCAGATCGAGGAAAAGCTTCATATTTCACAGAAAAATAAGGAACTGATCGAACTGCTCGAATTGGAGAAGAGCCTTGTCTATTTTACGACGTCGCTGCGGTCCAATGAAACGGTGCTGGAAAAACTGCTGCGGACGGATAAGGTGAAAAAATATCCGGAAGATGAGGAACTGCTGGAAGACGTCATCATTGAGAATAAACAGGCGATCGAGATGGCGAACATATACAGCGGGATCCTGAGCGGCACGATGGATGCGTTTGCGTCGGTTATTTCGAACAACCTGAACGTAGTGATGAAATTTTTATCCACGGTGACGATCGTACTTTCGATCCCGACGCTCATTGCCAGTTTATTTGGCATGAATTTTGTAAATATCCCGCTGGGGGACAACCCCCACGGATTTTTGATCGTAACGGTCTGTACGCTGGTCTTAACGGCCCTCGTCACGATCTTCTTTCAAAGAAAAAATCTGTTTTGAGCAGTTGGACAAGCGTGAACGGGTTCATGCCAGAAGTATGATAAGAAGAGAGAAAAGAGAGGTATTTCGATGAAGTGGTTAGCGAAAATGGAGCGGAAATTTGGAAGATACGCCATCCCCAACCTGATGCGGTATATGACGGCGATTAGTCTGGCCGGCTCGCTGTTAGGTCTGTTCCA
>CAJTTQ010000103.1:0-444 GCA_910579145.1 uncultured Eubacterium sp. | reverse complement strand
TTTAACGTGTATGAGATCCTGCACGGACAAGTGTGGAGGCTCGTGACATTTTTATTATATCCGTCGGTTCAGGTCGGATCCGGATTTTTAATGAACATCGTGTTTTATGGCCTGATGCTCTATATCTTTTTATGGATCGGCGGCGTACTGGAACAGGCGTGGGGGAGTTTCCGCTTCAATTTATTTTATTTTTCGGGGATCCTCCTGCAGATTTTAGTGATGTTTGGGTATTATTTCATTGTGGTGAATGCGAATGGGAGCGGACTGGCACAGGTCATCGGGTTCAACCTGGCAGTGCAGTTTGATCTGGGAGACCTGAATTATTCGATGTTTTTGATATTTGCCTTTTTGTTTCCGAATGTCCAGTTCTTACTTTACTTTATCATTCCCATCAAGGCAAGATGGCTGGCGATCATAAATTTAGTCGTCTACGCCGCGGATATC
>CAJTTQ010000102.1 GCA_910579145.1 uncultured Eubacterium sp. | reverse complement strand
GACGTAATTTTATTTTTTATAAAGAAGAAAGTACAGAAGAATTTGAAGACGATCAACGCAGTCTTGAAGCTCGATATCTTAAAGAAATGAGAGATTATGATACAAATATGATTCAATATATAACGAAAAATAGGCGTTTGCGAGGCGGACGTTTATTTTTTTGAAAAAAATACTTGATTTCTTCAAAATATATGTTATAATTATTACATAATTGTTACAAAACGTAACAAAAAATATTACGCAATGAATGCGCAAATGGAGGGAACAATGAGTACTAAAAAGTGGTTACAGTTGATTTTTACAATGGTGTTTCTGTTGGTTGTGAGTGTGGCAGCGAGAGGGACATCGTCAGAGGCAGCAAAGAGACCATATACGGAGAAAGATTTGAAATACATGGCGGCCATCATTTACTGCGAGGCAGGAAATCAATCGTACGCCGGGAAAATGGGAGTTGGATGTGTTGTGATGAACCGGGTGAAATCTTCCCGTTTTCCGAACACTGTGTTAAAGGTGATCAAACAGCCGGGACAGTTTGGACCTGTCCGTCAGGGCAAATTTAAGAGAGAAGTTAGGTACGTCGAGAAAGGAAAATATTCCAGCGGCGCCAGAAGGTCATGTATGAAAGCGGCCCAGGAAGTGTTGGAGGGGCAGAGGAAAGTGACCTATAAAGGTAGGAAGCTGAACATGAACAAGTATTATTTCTTTAATGGAAGGCTTTCCAAGCCGAGGCTTCGGATCGGCGGGCATCAGTTTAAATAGTTCGCGTAAAAACGAAAAATGCGGTAAATCGTATGATTTATCGTTTTTTTTGTTTGGACGCCTAAAATGTCGTGAGGTTTGCGTTGAAATCTTTTTGTGGATGTGGTATCATAAGGTATATGTGCAATTAAGGAGGATTTTGCAGTAATGGCAGAACAGAAAGAGGAAGAAGTTGTATCAAGGAATTTTATTGAACAGGAGATCGACAAAGATCTAGAAGCAGGTGTTTATCAAAATATAGTGACGAGGTTTCCGCCGGAGCCGAATGGATACTTACATATTGGACATGCAAGATCCATTCTGTTAAACCAGGGACTGGCAAAGAAATACGGGGGAACATTTAATCTGCGGTTTGACGACACAAATCCGCAGAAAGAAGATGAAGAGTTTGTTCAGTCGATCCTCGAAGATGTGACATGGGTGTGCGGCGGGGAGAAGCCGCCGGTGTATTTTGCTTCCGACTATTTCGAGCAGATGTTCGAGTGTGCCCTAAAGCTGATCAAAAAGGGAAAGGCGTATGTGTGCGATCTCTCGGCGGATGAAATACGGGAATACCGGGGAACGCTGACGGAGCCGGGGAAGAACAGTCCTTATCGGGAGCGTTCTGTCGAAGAAAATCTGGATTTGTTTTTGAAAATGAAACATGGGGAGTTCAAAGACGGAGAGAAGGTTCTCCGCGCGAAGATCGATATGGCATCCCCGAATATGAACATGCGCGATCCGATCCTGTACCGGGTGGCTCATATTACCCACCACAATACCGGAGACCAGTGGTGTATTTATCCGATGTATGACTTTGCG
The DNA here is from genome assembly GCA_910579145.1 of uncultured Eubacterium sp. Taxonomy (GTDB): domain Bacteria; phylum Bacillota; class Clostridia; order Lachnospirales; family Lachnospiraceae; genus Eubacterium_F. Next base: position 6,409 of record CAJTTQ010000102.1, on the reverse strand, counting down.
CATCCGATCGAGGACGCGGTCGAGGGTATCAGCCATTCGATCTGTACGCTCGAGTTCGAGGACCACAGGCCGCTTTATGACTGGGTGGTCAGGGAATGTGAGTTTGAAGTCCCGCCGCGCCAGATCGAATTTGCGAAACTGTATCTGACAAATGTGGTAACAGGCAAGCGCTATATTAAAAAGCTTGTGGAGGAGGGAACCGTAGACGGCTGGGATGATCCTCGCCTCGTGTCGATCACGGCGCTCCGCCGGCGTGGATTTACCGCCTCGTCCATCCAGAAGTTCATCGAACTGTCGGGAATTGCGAAGAGTAATAGTTCTACGGATTACGCGATGCTGGAGTACTGTATCCGCGAGGACCTGAAAATGACGCAGCCGCGTATGATGGCGGTACTTGATCCGATCAAGCTCGTGATCACGAATTACCCCGAGGGGGAGATCGAGTATCTGGATGTGCCGAATAACCAGGAGAATCCAGAGATGGGAACGAGAAAAGTGCCGTTTGCCCGAGAGCTTTACATTGAGCGGGAAGATTTTAAGATCGAGCCGCCGAGAAAGTATTTCCGGCTGTTCCCCGGAAATGAAGTCCGGCTGATGAGCGCCTATTTTGTAAAGTGTGAGGATTATATCACGGACGAAAACGGAAATGTGACGGAGATCCATTGTACGTATGACCCGGAGACGAAGAGCGGTCTCGGTTTTACGGGACGTAAGGTAAAAGGAACCATTCACTGGGTGGCGGCGCCGACTGCGGGCAAAGCGGAAGTCCGGCTGTATGAGAACCTTGTTGATGAAGAAAAGGGCGTGTACAATGAAGATGGTTCCATTAATATCAATCCGGACTCGCTGCAGGTGCTTAACGATTGTTATGTGGAGCCGGCGCTGATGGAAGCAGAGCCAAATGATAAATTCCAGTTTATGAGAACCGGCTATTTTTGTGTTGATACGAAGGATACGACGGCGGAACGGAAAGTATTTAACCGCATTGTTTCCCTGAAAAGTTCATATCGTCCCTGATCGCATGGAGGTGTGATGTGACGGTAGGCTATATAAATGTGCAAAAACCATGCACAGGAATGGTGAAAAAATATTGCAGTGCTGCAAAGAATGGAGGATTCTATGAGTAATTTGTTTGCTGGGCTGGAGAGCCTGGGGTTGAAGGTGAAGAAGGATATAGATGTTTTTGAGGAAGAAAAGAAAGAAGAGGCGGGAACCGGCCAGGGAGCGGAAAACAAGCCAAAGGAAATCAGTGAGGAAAGCCTTCTTTTTGAAAAAACGCATAAGTGTCCGGTTTGCGACACCGAGTTCAAATGTAAGATGGTGCGCACTGGAAAGGCAAAACTCGTATCGCAGGATATGGATCTGCGCCCGAAATATCAGGGGATCGATCCGCTCAAATATGATGCGATCCTTTGTCCTACGTGCGGGTATGCTTCCCTGAACCGCTATTTCAACTTTGTGATGTCTTCGCAGGCAAAGCAGATTAAGGAGCAGATTTCGAGTACTTTTAAGTATACTTCTGAAAATGGAAAAGTGTATTCTTACGATGAGGCGATCACCAGGCACAAAATGGCGCTTTTGAACACAGTAGTCAAAAAGGGTAAACTGAGCGAGCGCGCGTATACGTGTTTGAAGCTGGCGTGGCTGTTCCGCGGTAAGCGCGAGGAAATGATGAAAGGCGAGTATAAGAAAGAAGAGATCGAAGCGGTTGCCAAAGAGGAGATCGAATGTCTCAAAAACGCGCATGAAGGCTTTATTTCCGCTTTCTCCCAGGAAGATTTTCCGATGTGCGGCATGGACGAATATACCGTTACGTTTTTGGTTGCCGAACTTTCCAGACGGATCGGGGAAAAGGAAGAGGCAAAGCGCTGGGTATCAAAGGTACTCGTGGCGAGGGATGCCAACCGCCGTATTAAGGACAAGGCGCTTGCGTTAAAAGAGTCACTTCAGTCGGATGGCGCGTGATGATTCATATAGACATGGAAACACTGATCGATCTGTTGCTGGATGCGTGCATGGACAGCATAAAGCTTCTGCCGTTTTTGATGGCGGCTTATGTGATCATGGAGTATCTGGAGCATAAGACCAGCACAAAAACCCGGGCTATCGTGCGGAAGGCCGGGAGATTGGGGCCGTTGGCGGGAGGACTGGCAGGGGTATTTCCCCAGTGCGGATTTTCAGCGGCGGCCTCCAACCTGTATGCGGGCGGGATCATAACGATGGGAACGTTACTAGCTGTGTTTTTATCTACTTCGGACGAGATGCTGCCTATTTTTATCTCGGAAGCAGTGGATGCCCGCATTGTGCTTGTCATCCTTGGCATGAAAGCGGTGATGGGAATGCTGACCGGATTTTTTGTCGATTTCGTGTTCCGCTTCCGTCCGTCCCCGATCCGCTATAAGGAGATCCATACCCGGTGCGAGAGCGAGCACTGCGGGTGCGACAGGGGGATTTTCCGCTCGGCTCTCGTCCATACGGCGAAGATTTTCCTGTTTATTCTTCTATTCACGATCATTCTGAATGTGTTGGTCACTCTGATCGGAGAAGAACGTCTGGCTGGTTTTATGTCCGGCCGGCCGCTGTTAGGGCCGGCGCTTGCCGGGATCGTCGGACTCATTCCGAACTGTGCGTCCTCGGTCGTGATCACACAGCTGTATTTGAATGAGTTCATTAGTTTCGGAACGATGATGTCAGGACTTTTGGTCGGGGCCGGCGCCGGTCTTCTCGTATTATTCCAGACAAACCGGAGATGGAAGGAAAATCTTTTACTTTTGTCTATCCTGTATGTTTCCGGCACGGCGTGGGGGATCTTGATCGATCTGATCTCACACTATTTTTGAGAGAGGATCCCATTGCACTTGGTCATGGCGCGGGGAAGGGCGTCTTTTGATGTTTTCCACGGGGCATCTGCATTTCGGTAATCGAATTTGTCGATGAACCAGGAAAGTTCTTCTTCCATACGGATGTAATTGTCCAAAAAGACCTTATTCAGGTCGTCGGTGAATTGCTCGAGCGTGTTTCCAGATAGATAGGACGGAGCCTTCTCGTACAGCATGCCGTAATGCTCCAGGCAGAAGCCGCGCGACTGTCTGAATTTTGTGACGAAGGCGGCATCTTCTTCATATAAATAGAATGTCGTCGCCACATACCGCTCAAACGTGTAACGGATCCGGTCGCAGATAAAGCACGAGCGGCTGATCTGGTCGGTAAAGGAAAATAGAGGTGTTGTATCTTTTTTGGAAAACAGGCCGTGTGTTTGTTTTCTTCCTTTTTTCTGTAATGTTTCGATGTTTTGTATCATATTCTTCATATGAGTGTCGATCACGAGCGCGAGTCCCAAACGGTTCTCGAAATCATACAGGGCCTGCATATGCGGGGCACAGAATCCGATTTTGTCCGTGGTGAGCCGGATGTCGTCCTCCATGTAACTGGGGCCCATCGTAAAGGCTACGGCGTCGTCTTCGAGCGCTTTTTTCATGGCGCAGACCGGACACTCACATTCCTGTTCGAATATGTCGTTGACCGGGATGGTGTACAGCTGTTCTTTCATTTGATTCACTCTCTTTCTTTGATTCGTTTGTTCAGGGTGTGATGTAAACTGATTTTACCATATAAGGAAAAAGAATGCAATAAAGTGAGAAAACGGAAGAAAAAGGGAGAAAAACGCATAAAAACACTTAAAATATTCAAAAAATCAAAGACGTACGATTTGCAAATAAGGAAAGAAGTGGCTATTATAAAATCAATCGCTAGCACTCAATGAAAGAGAGTGCTAACAGGAAGCGAAGAAAGTTTGTGTTCGCAGGTCCGCATGTTACGTAGTGTGAACGGGCGTGTGCGCATGGAAAAAAGAATGGAGGAAATAGAAATGAAATTAGTACCATTGGGCGACAGAGTTGTTTTGCAGCAGTTGGATGCAGAGGAAACTACGAAATCCGGTATCGTTCTTCCTGGTCAGGCGCAGGAGAAACCGCAGCAGGCTGAAGTGATCGCAGTTGGGCCGGGCGGTATGGTAGACGGAAAAGAAGTGAAGATGGAAGTGAAAGTCGGTGACAAGGTGATTTACTCGAAGTATTCCGGCACCGATGTAAAATTAGAGGATAATGAGTATGTCGTTGTCCGTCAGAACGATATCGTGGCGATCGTCGAAGAGTAGAGAAGTAACATGGTTGTAGAAGGATGTTAAATTTGTAATTAAATTAGGAGGTCATCATGGCAAAGGAAATTAAATTTGGAGTAGAGGCCAGATCAGCACTTGAGACTGGCGTAAATAAACTGGCAGATACCGTACGCGTAACACTGGGACCAAAAGGGCGTAACGTCGTTTTAGACAAATCGTTTGGCGCGCCGCTCATTACAAATGATGGTGTGACGATCGCGAAAGAGATCGAACTGGAAGACGCGTTTGAGAATATGGGCGCGCAGCTCGTAAAAGAAGTGGCTACGAAGACAAACGACGTAGCTGGTGATGGTACGACGACAGCTACCGTACTGGCGCAGGCGATGATCAACGAGGGAATGAAGAACCTGGCAGCAGGCGCAAACCCGATCATCCTGCGAAAGGGCATGAAAAAGGCGACAGACTGTGCGGTGGACGCGATCAAAGAGATGAGCGAGACGTTGCAGGGCAAAGAGCAGATCGCGAAAGTAGCAGCGATTTCAGCCGGAGATGAGCAGGTTGGCGAGATGGTCGCCGACGCGATGGAGAAAGTTTCGAATGACGGCGTTATCACGATCGAGGAATCGAAGACGATGATGACCGAACTGGATCTCGTAGAGGGAATGCAGTTTGACCGCGGTTATCTTTCCGCTTATATGGCAACGGATATGGATAAGATGGAAGCAAATCTGGAAAATCCATATATCCTTATTACAGATAAAAAGATTTCCAACATCCAGGAGATCCTGCCGCTTCTTGAGCAGGTTGTACAGTCGAGCGCGAAACTCCTCATTATCGCAGAGGACGTAGAGGGTGAGGCACTGAGCACACTCGTACTGAACAAACTGCGCGGCACATTCCAGGTCGTAGCGGTGAAAGCACCTGGCTATGGTGACAGAAGAAAAGAGATGCTCAAAGACATCGCGATCCTTACCGGTGGTGAAGTGATCACGGAAGAGCTCGGACTGGATCTGAAAGATACGACGATGGATCAGCTCGGCCGCGCGAAATCGGTAAAAGTGCAGAAAGAAAATACGATCATCGTAGACGGAGAAGGAGATAAGGGTGAGATCGAGGCCCGCGTATCCCAGATCCGCAAGCAGATTGAAGAGACGACATCGGATTTCGACCGCGAGAAACTGCAGGAGCGTCTGGCAAAACTGGCCGGCGGCGTAGCAGTCATCCGTGTCGGCGCTGCGACTGAGACGGAAATGCAGGAAGCAAAACTCCGTATGGAAGATGCATTGGCAGCTACGAGAGCGGCTGTGGAGGAAGGAATCATCGCAGGAGGCGGTTCCGCATATATCCACGCAGCGAAAGAGGTTTCCAAACTGGCTTCTGATATGGAAGGCGACGAGAAGACCGGCGCGAACATCATTTTGCGCGCGCTGGAATCACCGCTCCGCACGATCGCGGAAAACGCAGGACTCGAAGGTTCTGTGATCATTGATAAAGTAGCGGCTGAGAAACCGGGATTCGGCTTTGACGCGCTGAAAGAAGAGTATGTCAACATGGTCGAGAATGGTATCCTTGACCCGGCGAAGGTGACGAGGAGCGCGCTCCAGAACGCGACGAGCGTAGCATCAACGCTGTTGACGACAGAGTCCGTCGTTGCCAATATCAAAGAAGATGTACCACCGATGCCAGCCGGAGGAGCTCCTGGCATGGGCATGATGTAATACAATGGAATAAATTTAGAGGCGCCCGCTCGGAAGAGCGGGCGTTTTGGATATACGGTAGCAGAAAGAGAGATAAGGAGTATCATGTATGAAAGAATTACGAGAGAAGATAGAATACTTATTACAAAATTCGGACGGTGATAAGGCTGTTGTGGAATCCATTAAAAATGGATCATCCGCGGAACCATTTGGGACAGAAAGTATTATGATGGCCTATTTGCTTTCCATTGGGAAAATTAGTTTTGAAGATTATCTTGCAATGCAGAATGAATTTAATGATCGTGTTCGTAAAAGTAATCCGTACCTGTATTTATTTGACATGGCACCCCGTACGTTTGGTCAGACGTGGGGAGAACAGTATATTATGCAGCTTTTTCCTCAATTTATAAAAGCGACAAAACAAAATCTGTTACAGGTTTATCCTTCTTTTGATGGGGAGTTTGATTTGTGGTTTGATGGGATCCGGGTTGAAGTAAAAGCGTGCAGGGCAAATGACACAACTAGAAAGGGAAGTTTGTTCAGCAGGGCGTATTCGCATGAAGAAGCTCAAAGGATGAATTTTCAATATCAT
>CAJTTQ010000101.1:8125-8359 GCA_910579145.1 uncultured Eubacterium sp. | reverse complement strand
AGGCGGCATCAGCTTCACGCCGATGCCGTCCCTAATTAGCTATAAATCATTTCTTTTAAAACGATTTCTTCCGCCTGTTGCCTAACGCAATTCATAATTTTTGTCCATTTTATAGGATTATTCTCTTTTAATTGTTCGGTAATGCCTTGGGCTTGTTTCATCTGCTCTACAATCCGAAAGACACGCCTTTGTGCCTGACTGTCAATTTCAACAAGGTACTCATAAAGTTTTCCG
>CAJTTQ010000101.1:7767-8109 GCA_910579145.1 uncultured Eubacterium sp. | reverse complement strand
AAGTTATTCTAAGGTAATGTTGTAGAAAATATAAATGTCGCTGTCCATAAATACCAATTTCATAATTTCCTGTGTCTGGTGTTTCAAGATTGGGAACTGCATAATCGCTTTCTTTTCGGTATGTACCGCCGAATTGCTCAAATAATGATTTCATTGTAGTTTCCTCCAATTATATTTAGTTATTCCTACAAATTCATCGTATCCAACCGTCATTACAAATTTTCTAAAACGCCATAAGAGACACTTCCTTATGTGAAGTGTCTCTTCCGGCGCTTTTTTGTTTTCTATGCGGCCTAAATAGGGATCAATCGTTCTGTTTGATAAAAACAAAAGACACCTCTG
>CAJTTQ010000101.1:0-7757 GCA_910579145.1 uncultured Eubacterium sp. | reverse complement strand
GTCAGTTTAGCTTTGTCTACATAAGAAGGCAGAACAGTTTGTATGAACAAAAAGAAAAAACACCTCTGGGAGGAGGTGTTTTTTCCGCTACCTCCCAAGTGGAGGTAACTAAGCGTATAATAGGGTGGGAGTAGAAAGTTTATACTTTCCGATTGTTATAATACTAAGAGAATGTGTCATTTTTGTGTCAAAAATGATTTTTGTACAAAAAATTAAATATTTTCTTTAAAAGAACGGCAGATTCCCAGAAAATATTCGTGTATCTTTGTGCAGGCTGTGACTTCGGGATGAAATGAAATGCCGATCTGGTTCTGATACTTTACGCCGACGATGTTTCCGTCCACGCGGGCGACGATTTCTGTGCCCTCACCGGTGCGTTCCACAAAGGGCGCCCGTATAAATGCCATCGGAACCGTCCCGATACCGGTTACTTCTCCTTCGGTATAAAAACTGGACAACTGCCTGCCGTAGGCATTTCGTCTGACGGTAACAGGCAGGGTGCCAAAATAGACATTTTCATCATTCGATAGGTTCTCGGCCAAAAGGATCAGGCCGGCACATGTTCCCAGTACCGGAAGTCCCTGTTTGATTTTTTCATGAAGCGGATGGAACAGATCCAGTTCCTGTAACAGTTTTCCCATCACGGTGCTCTCGCCGCCCGGAAGGATCAGGCCGTCAAAATCCTGTTCCAGATCTTTTTTCTTCCGTATTTCAAAACAATCAGCCCCCAACAGGGAGAGCATGTTTTCGTGTTCGGCAAATGCTCCCTGCACAGCCAGTACAGCAATCCGCATCGTTATTTTCCCCTTTCAGCCATGAGAAGTTCGATTTCCTGCTCGTTGATGCCGACCATTGCCTCACCGAGATCTTCGGATAAATCAGCCAGCAGTTTGGCGTCGTTGAAATTTGTGACAGCTTTTACGATGGCGGCGGCTCTTTTTTTCGGGTCGCCGGATTTGAAAATGCCGGATCCCACAAAAACACCTTCAGCGCCAAGCTGCATCATAAGAGCGGCATCCGCAGGTGTTGCCACACCTCCCGCAGCAAAATTTACGACGGGCAGCCGGCCGTTTTCATGCACGTATGCGGCTAGTTCGTATGGGACTTCTAGTTCTTTTGCCGCGTGGTACAGCTCGTCCTCCCGCATCGATGTCAATTTTGCGATTTCCTGGTTCATCTTGCGCATATGGCGGACAGCCTGTACGACATCTCCTGTTCCCGGTTCTCCTTTTGTGCGGATCATGGAAGCGCCCTCGCTGATCCTGCGCAATGCCTCGCCGAGGTCTTTTGCCCCGCAGACAAACGGAACAGAGAATTTGGTTTTATCAATGTGGTACACATCATCGGCGGGGGATAATACCTCGCTCTCATCAATATAATCAATTTCAATCGCTTCTAAAATCTGCGCTTCCGCGAAATGCCCGATCCGGCATTTTGCCATCACAGGAATACTTACTGCTTCCTGGATCCCGCGGATCATTTTCGGGTCGCTCATTCTGGAAACACCGCCTGCGGCCCGGATGTCCGCGGGGATCCGCTCTAGCGCCATGACAGCGCAGGCACCGGCTTCTTCCGCGATCCGTGCCTGTTCCGGCGTAGTCACGTCCATGATGACGCCGCCTTTTAACATCTGTGCCAGTTGTTTGTTTAACTCGTATCTGTTTGTAGTATCCATACTCTGCGTCTCCTTTATCCTGTTAGTCTGTACGTTACAAAAAAATTATAGTACGGTGTTTTCTCATTGTCAACCCTTGCGGCGGTGAGGGTAACGGGAATTTTGTGTTTTGCAGTTTAAAAGAAAATTTTGAAAAAGCATTGCATTGGGTAGTGTCTTCTTGCTATACTATAATAATGGACAAAGGATTATGCGGGAGGAATACGGATGAAAATAGGATTGGTCAGACATTTTAAAGTGGATTGTCCCCACAAGTTTATGATGACGTCGGAAGAGTTCCGGGAGTGGTCAGAGAAATATGAACATGCCCGGATCATGAAGAAAAAGGTAAATATGTCAGGGATCCAATGGGATATATGTTATTGCAGTGACTTGGAGCGGGCGGTAGAGACGGCAAAAGAAGTTTACAGCGGAAATATTTTTGTCGATAAGCTTCTGCGGGAAGTGGACAACGCTCCGTTCATTCACACGGACAGGATCAAACTCCCGTTTCCGGTCTGGCATTTTTGCGGGCGCCTGGCATGGTTTTTTAAGTCGAAAAGCCAGCCGGAGGATATCAAGGGAACGAGAAGACGTGTCCGCCGCTTTTTTCGTCAGATCGACTGGTCGAAAGATAATGTGCTCATTGTTTCCCACGGATTTCTTATTTTTAATTTTATCTATGAGCTTTTCCGCCTGGGATTTATCGGAAAGGAAGTGCGCCGCGTAAAAAACGGGATTTTGTATTTGTATGAGATACCAGACTACAAGCGTCCGTTCCAGTACCGGCCGGCAAAAGATAAAAAAGGTGGGGATCCGTTTTGAAAATTACGATCTTGTGCGTCGGGAAGCTGAAAGAGAAATTTATGCGCGATGCAGTAAATGAATACACAAAAAGGCTGTCCCGTTATGTGAAGCTGGAAGTGGCCGAGGTGGCGGATGAGAAGACGCCGGATCATGCCTCAGAGAGAGAGGAAGAGCTGATCCGGGAGAAAGAAGGGGAGCGCCTGCTGCGGCATATAAAAGGGGAAGATCATGTCATAGCGCTGGCGATAACAGGCGATCAATACGACTCGGTAGCCTTCTCGCGCAAGCTGGATGGGTATGGAATGAGTGGAAAGGGCCATGTTATTTTTGTGATCGGCGGCTCGCTCGGCTTGTCGGAGCAGGTGCTGGAGAGGGCGGATGAAGAATTGAGTTTTTCGAAGATGACGTTTCCTCATCAGTTGATGAGGGTTATTTTGCTGGAGCAGATTTACCGGGGGTATCGGATCAGTAGGGGGGAGCCGTATCATAAGTAAAGATTCCCGCTTATCGGGGAGTTACATAGAAAGAAAAGCACCCCCTCTTAGATCTCCCATGCTGTGGGGATATCTGAGGGGGGTGTTGTCTTTTGAACGAACGTATGGTACACTAAAATCAGAATTAAGCGATCCGCTGTAATAGTATGGATGCGTGATTGACCGCCTGGTTGTCAATTCCTGTTCCGGCCAGATAGTCCGTGGAGGAGGATTTGTTTCGGAGTACGACGGTGGAACCGGCTTCGATCGGGGTGATGAACATGCCTGTTAACTGGGTGCGTTCTGTGTTTGCCAGTCCATCCGAATATGTGCCAAAAAAGGACAAAGGGTTTTCCCGTCCATTGACTGCTACGGCATAAGCAATATTGAGTAATCCAGTGGCCGGGCGAATCAATAAGGAGTAGTCGATCCGATAGACGCCTCCCGTATGCACCGTGATTTCCGCGGTGTTTGGAGTGAACGAAAAATCACCGGACTGATATGCGAGCAGAAAATTGACGTCGCCTTCTGGGACAATCGTCTGATATCCGCCCGATATAACGGCATTAAAATACGACGGCGGTACCCCGGGTCCTGGCGGCCCCTGTGGCCCGGTTTCGCCCGGTGGTCCCGGCGGCCCCGCAGGTCCCTGACAGCACGGATCACAACAGGAATGATGATGGATAAAGCGCATTTTCTTTTGTTCTCCTGGATCGTAAGTATTTAATTTCATTTTATGACTCAGTGGAGGTAAGGTTATGGAGGAAACAACGAAGAAGATAGCGGAACGTTTTGATTGCCGCTATACCGTATTTGAAAAGGGAAGCAGTCCTGAATTGGTGGAACAGGCATATAAAGCCGTGTATGAAAAGAGGACGGAGGAAGGGGTTTATCCGGCCATCGTCTCTTTGGATGAATACGCAGTGGAGTGGCTGGAAGAAGTGGCCGGACAGGAATATGACAGAGAAGAGATCATTGCCGGGTGCGGAGGAAACGGCAGGGATATCTTAAAAGAACGTCTGGAAGAGTATACCGAAGACTTTGAGGAAAAAGACTGGGAAGAGTTCATCGGAGAGGAGACAGTGGGAGAGGTGCTTCACAGTTTTAGCGCATATTGTTCTTTTGACGATGGAATGCTGGAAGCGGACACCCTGTTGTTAGAGGTTCCGGTTAAAAATCCGTGGGAGATCGTGGGATACCTGCCGATGGGAGGGTGGAATGAGTGTCCGGCGCCGGAGGAAATGATCGCTGTATGTAAATACTGGTATGAGAAATACAAGGCGGTTCCCGCTGTGTTTACCCATGATGTCATGGAGTTTTACGCACCTGCCGGATTAAATGATATGGACAGTATGGAAGCGGCCAAAGAGCATTACGCGTTCTGTCCGGATCGGATCGATCAGGGTACTCTTACGTATAAGGTGTCTGAGTTAGCGGCCGGACTTGAAGAATCTGAAGTTTGGTATTTTTGGTGGGATTAAATCGTAATCATGTTATAACAAATGGATGAAAGGAGACTTTAACATGCACGGGAAAAAAGCACAGGCAAATTGGATCACGCAGTTGGCCGGCGAATTAGATTCACTGGCAGGTAAGTCGTTTCAGACTGGTGTATTTGAGGAGATCAAAAATGCAGAGGTTAAGCAGAAAGCGCCGGAAGCGGTGAAATCCTTAAACAACCTGTTGAATTGCGCAAATTTGTTACTGAATCATGCGAGAGAAAATATGACGATGCTGAACCGGATGAACCATTCCGGTATGTGGTCGATGTATTTCGGGGAGGATCAGCAGATCAACCGGGTTATGTTTAGTGATGAGTTCCGTGAGATCACGGGTTATACGGATCGCGGTGAATTTGAGGATACGGTGGAGGCATGGCTTTGTAAAATTTATGAATCTGATAAAGATAAAGTCATGAAAGAGTTTCGGGATACGATCGAGGATGCGTCCGGAAAAAAGGTCCTGGATGTAGAATACCGTTTTCAGACAAAGAGGGATGGGTTGTGCTGGATGCGTATGGCGGGTGAGATCGTCAGGCGGGGGGGCAAACCATTTGAATTTATAGGTACGATTTCCAATATTACGGTTGCCCACAACAATGCTGTAGAACTGGATATTTCTACAAAGAAGCATGATGCGATCGACTCTATATTGAACGAGGGTTCCTGGAGTATGAACGTGGTGGACGGGGACATAAAAAATCCGGAAAACCAGTTTTGGTATTCGGAACAGTTTAGAAAGTTATTAGGATTCCATAACGAACAGGACTTTCCAAATGTGCCGGACTCCTATTCGGATTTGATCCACGAAGCAGATCAGAAACGGGTGATGGAAGAGATTTATAATTATGTTAGTTCAGGAACGTCTCAGATACCTCTAAAAGAGGACTTTCGTATCCGTCATGCGGATGGCAGTTACCGGTGGTTTCACATGACAGTTACCGCCGTATTTGATTCAGCCAGGAGACCGATCGTTTTGGCAGCGACGGTTCTTGATGTGACGAGGCAGAAGCGAAGCCGGGAGATCTTTGAGGCAGACATGGAAAAGAGTATTCACAGCCTGGCTGCGGGGCTGGATGAGATCAGTGCGGTCGTGGCAGAGACAACGACAGATGTACAGGGACTAAATGAGCAACAGGAAAGCATTACGAAAGCAGCAGCTTCCGTGAACGAAAAGGTAAACGAGTCTCTTGAGATCATTTCGTTAATTCAGGGGATTGCCTCTCAGACTAATTTACTTTCCCTGAATGCTTCGATTGAGGCGGCAAGAGCGGGAGAGGCGGGAAAGGGGTTTGCCGTAGTGGCAGATGAAGTCGGTAAACTGGCAGTATCGTGTAATGAGACATCCGCACATATTTCCCAAAGTTTAAACCAGATGCAAAAAGCAATTGAACATATACTTGACAAAATCGAAGGGATGGATCAGGCGGTCCTTTCCCAGTCCGCCAATATGGAAAAGATACAGGATATGACACAGAAATTGAACGAACTGTGCGACGAGGAAAAAGAGATTGCACGTACTGTTTTTTCTGACTGATGAGGAAATAGGAGAGGTATCATACATGGAGGTACCTCTCTTATTTTTTTAAGTATTATCGGCAAGTACGATTGCTTGATAGGATTTTCCCCATGTCTCCATAGATTCCAGAATGGGGCGCATGGATTCTCCCAGTTCACTTAAAGAATACTCCACACGGGGCGGAACTTCCGGGTAAACGGTCCTGATAACAATACCGTCTTTTTCCATAGTCCGCAGGCTGTCAGTCAGAACCTTTTGGCTGCCCCCATCCAGACTGTTCCTTAGTTCATTAAAACGCCACGGGCGGGTCAGCAGGTTTCTCATAATCAACAGTTTCCATTTGCTGCCGATCAGTCGGACTGTTGTTGCAACAGGACATGCGGGCATTTCTTCCTTTGTCATATCGAAAATCTCCTCTTCTTCATTGCTTCAAATCAGAATATTATATTTAATTATAATGTATTGCCATCTGTTTTTCAATCAGAAATAAAAATCTTTGGGGGTTAAAGCCCCGGAATACGAAAAAGTCACCAAAAAGTAACCTGAGTTACCGAAAAGTGCGTACTTGTGGAAATCGAAATAATTTGTAAAATGATAAATACAGGGAGCAAAAAGCTCACTGAATACATTTTGGAGGTAACTGTTATCCATCTATGTTGTGCCCCGGCAATTTCTATTAGCTATATAAAAGTGATTGCCGCAGATGACTGCGACCAGAGGTGCAAACACTGTTATACCAGCTTTCCATTGACGGCATGAGGGAAACCCATGACTGGTTCCGCAAGCCCGGCTCTTTTGACATTACCCTTGAAAAAATAGGACCGACGGATACACTCTTAATCCGGGGGGGGGCAACCTGTGCGTTGGGATATGCGTCTATTCAGATTGCAAAGGCTTATGGATGCCGGGTATACCCTGAATGGGTTTGACCCCATTAAATTTATTCCTAACGGTGTGTGCCTAACCGGGTTTCACAGCAACTGGCCCTCAGAGGAAGTAATGAGAGAGATTTTTTCGTTTCTGGAAGGGAAGGGACTGGAACCCTGTATAGGAGCAGTTTATGATTTTAAGGACATCCGGGAAGCAAGTATGGCTTTGGACAATGGGAAAGTAAACGGGAAGATTGTTGTTAAGGTTTAGAACGAATGGAGGGATTACGATGGATGCAAAAACTTGTTTACAGAAGCGTCCGTATGTTGGTGTGCTGGCTTTTGCCACGGCCGATGAATATGGAAATCCTCAGATCCGCAATATCAGTGCGATACACTATGAGCCGGATGCTATGTATTTTTTTACGGCAAGAGGCAAGAACTTCTGCAGGGAGATGCTTGGGGATGGGCGTGTAAAGATACTTGGATATACGAAATATAAATAGTAGGATTTATGGGTATTTATTATATCATGTGGAAACAGAGAATAAACCGGGCTGAATAATACATTACGGCTTTTTTGAATGGAAGCTGTTATGTATTAAGCAGCTCAGAAAAGGCTTCACGGACAAGAGATAAATAACTTTCAGACACCGGATAAACAGAATTGTCGGAGAGTGTGATGTCTTTACAAGTCAATTTAATAGCTTTATTGATATTGATTATTGTTGTTCGATGACAACGAACAAATTCTTCAGGCAGTTGATTTTGTAGATTCTTAATTGTGATTTTTTGGCGGTAACAAGTCTCCATATCATTGGATTCAGTTATGATATCTATATAATGCCGAAAGGAAGTGAATGCCAATATTTTGTTATATGGTATTTTTATTGTTTCAGTTTTTGTCCGGTAGATGTGATAAGAACCTTTCATATT
>CAJTTQ010000100.1 GCA_910579145.1 uncultured Eubacterium sp. | reverse complement strand
GATTTCCCTGTGATGCCGGACAAAAAATGCCTGTACAGGGAGCGTATGGAATCAGCAGACTCCATTACCAGCATGGATAAAACGAGCAGGAACAGCGTTTCTGTTGTAGGCGCGAAGCGGGTTTCAAAGTAAATATAAAAATATTGAAAAAGTCTACCAATCAGGTTGTTTTTGTTGTATAATAAGCTTGAATTAAAAATGACACATAATACTTGAAAAATGTGTATTAATATCATACAATACAAGCACAAAAACATTTAATCGTATTTATTAGAGGAACACATTTGAGGAAAACAGTAAAAAAATTTGCTGCGCAGGCTCATTATAACGAATACGAAGAATGTTGAGAAAATTGATGGGACTGGAATGTGAAGTTACGATATTAGTCACGGCAGAGATGATCGCATTATCCTATTATACAGTATTTTCCAACGCCAGGTGAGGATGGAATCGCCGTATTTATCGATAAATATTGGGACGTGATCTTTACCCCGGAAGGAGATGTGAAAGTAGATGATCGTGATGAATTGGACGCGGGATACAAATCTGGGGAACTCTCAAAGGAACAGTACGACGCCGCGTTGATGGAAGGTGAGAAAATACTGGAAGATCTTTGTTCCGATATTTCACAAACAGATCAGTGGTGCGCAAATATAAGGCATATCGTCGAGGACAGGATCGCGGACGGCGAGCTGGTCAGGATGTGTCGGGAGGTACTGGCAAAGCGGAAATGAAATTCCCAGTATGATATGCAAAGGAGTCAGGTAATATGGCAATACTCAAAAACGAATATCCGATACTGGAATTTGATACAGAGCAAAATGCTGTGATCATGCCAGGACATCATTCCGACTACCACTTCCCCCAAAAAGCAGTCATGCTATTTATGGAGCCGGAAATACAGGACTTTGTGGCTGAACATGAATGCGAGATCGTCGGAACATTTATCAATGTCACGAAGGAATTTCATGTTTATAAAACGAAGATCAATGATATTGACATTGCATTTGTACAGGCGCCTCTCGGCGGAGCCGGCGCTGTCCAGATCATGGAACAACTAATTGCAGGCGGCGTAAAGGAAATCATAGCGGCCGGATGCTGTGGCGCATTAGTCGAAGATACGGAGGGCTCCTTTTATATTCCGACCACCGCGCTGAGACAGGAAGGAACATCCTATCATTATCTACCTCCATCACGGGAAATCGAATTGGACTCCCAGCCTGTGAAAGCGATCTGCCGCGTGCTCGAACGGGCAGGATCGAACTATAAAACCTGCAAAACATGGACGACCGACGGCTTTTACAGAGAGACAAAAGAAATGGTCCAGTATCGAAAAGCAGAAGGCTATTCCGTTGTGGAAATGGAATGCGCCTCGATGGCGGCCTGCGCAAAAATGAGAGGGATCTCATTTGGGCAAGTACTTTTTACCGCAGATTCTTTAGCTGATATCGAGTCTCATGATATACGGAATTGGGGAAATGATTTTTTTGCGGCGGCAATGAGAATTGCTATGGAGGCGGTAACGGACCTATAAAAAACTGGAACCAACCTGTATGATAGTAACAGATTTGCTCCAGTTCTAATCAACTTCATTTATTCAGACTTCCAGCAGTTTGCAAAAAGGTTCATTGACCACGGGAACAGATCCGCCCCTGTCATTTTCTACGATATGGCCCATCCGTGACGCATATACCGTTATAGCCTTTTATAGTTCTAATTTATATCCATCAGTAAAATTCACTCGTTCAATCTCATACTTAAATATCATGTCATCGAATTTAGTAGTGTATAATTGATTATGATCGTCCCTAAATTGATTATATTCAAGTCCATAATCAGTAAATTTTTTTGTTGTTCCTGCAGCAATTGCTCCATCAGAAAAATCCCAATCTATTGTCGTGATTAAAACTTCAAATTGATCATATATATAAGTATAGAAACATTTCCTTTTTCATCATCTGTTTTTCACAAAGACGAAATAATTTTTTGTTCGACATTTCAACCGACACGATTCTGCTGGGAAATATGGACGAAACTGACATATCAATACTTCCACCTCGCCTACCCTGATCATAATGTCATCGAAGTAACCGGCGAGACTTCCTAATGCTAAATGCTGCCAGTCGGCTAATTCCGTCTGGCAGCATCTAGTTCCTTGCGTACACAAAGATAAAATAGGATTAAAAGCTTCCCTATCTCACTCTTACTTTGATCCTCCTTGCCACACCATTGTTGGCGATGACATATACCGTACAAGTTCCTTTCCCCTTCGCGGTAATCCTGCCGTTTTTGCTTACCGTCGCCACTTTTTTATTTCCGGTGTAATACCGCAGTGCCTCCACATGCTTCAGAACTTTCTTCTTTTTGTCCCACAAGACAGTTTTCGCCCTGATCTGGAACTTATTTTTCGGCCGGAGTGCCAATTGGCCTTTGTTTACGGTAATCGTCTTTACATTGGTACGCTTCTCATATTTCATCGCCACATGGATGTTTGGGGACTTCGCGATATACTGCTTTTTCCCATCCTCCATCTTGTAAGCAGCGATATAATACTTATAAGCTCTGTCCACCTTTAACTTCTTATGGACGAATGCGCGTTTTCCCGATGCCTTTACCGTCGATAATTTCTGATAATTTTTCTTGCCGTCGCAGTATGACCAGTAAACTTCATAACCGGACGCACCTTTACACTTCAACCATGTCAGCCCGATGCTGTTTTTGCCCTTTTGCTTTCCGACCGCCAGAAGAATGGATAAATCCTTTCTCTTCTCAATTTGGTTCCCGGTCTGTCCGTCTTCATTAGGCACAGGTGTAGATGTCGCTATTCCCAGCTGCGTCGCATCCCCTGGTTGCGTCGTCGCGCCCGGTACTGGCGTCGCTGTTCCCGGCTGTGTTGTTTCCACTGGTGTCGGCACAGGAGTTCCCGGCCGCATCGTCTCTCCCGGCGCGGGTGTCGGGTTTGACGGCGTCTGCGTTTCATTTGGCGTCGGATTCGGCGTCGTCGGATCCGGCGTCGTCTGTGTCGGCTCCGGCGGCGTAGGCGTAGGCGTCGGCTCCGCCTGCCTCGGCATATCTTTGTAGCAGATGGCATAGGTGGAGAATTTGTCGCTTTCAAATGTAAATTCCGCCGTTTCCTCGTCGTATGTCCCTTCAATGACGTCGGTCTCCCCCTCATGCAGCCGTATGATCCGATAACTCCTTACCATCAGCACATCTTTATTGCGGATTTCCTCCGGTATCACAATGGTAACGGAGATTGGTCTGCCCGGTTCACTGATCGACATCTGTTCGCCGTCCCCTACCCGTTTGAAAAGGGTGGCATCAAAATACATCACATCCGTGCCGGTTCCTACAACCTCTTGTGCCGCCTTTTCTACTTTTTCGCGGTCTGACGGGGCAATCTCCCCTGTTGGCGATACCTCCAGCCAGATTTTGGCATCTACGCCTTTGTCTATTTCTGCCTTTTCCTCCGGCGTCAACACTTCTGCCAGTTCCGCCTTCGAATTGTTCAGTACCGTATCCGGCGCGCCGGGCAGCACCATTACCTCTTTCTCGATTTTTCCGGCATTCGGATCATCCGGGGCGGTTCCTGTCGGATCGATCGTCTGATATATCTTTACGCCGCATATTTCACATATTTTACACTGTCTGCCAGGCTCTTTCTCCGTGGGCTCTTTTTCCACCGTCCACTGCTCCGGGAATGTGTGCCCGTCGTTTACTTTGACTGTCACTTTGGCAGTATTGCCCGCCTTGTCTGTGGCAATAATGGTATACACTGTGCCGTCTGCCGCCAGCGCATATGTTCCGTCTGTCAATGTGACCGCCTTCCCGTTTACTGTTACCGTATCAAGGTGCTCATCCGTAACAGTGACCGTCTGCGCCTGGCAATACGTCTTCTGGTCCTCCACGCCGCGGATTTCCGGATCTATGTCATCCCTGACCAGCTCATCCGTGGAAATATATGTCACATTCCCGGCGTTATCCGTAATCCCCGCATACACGTAGCCGGACTTTTTATCGAGCACGACAGGCTGACTATATGCCTGCCAGTCTATGCTGTCTTTGGCGGCATCAAATTCCTCCTGCGAATAATTTTCGTGGATATACACATACCGGATTGACCGGATGCCGCTTCCGCCCTCATCCGTGGCCGTGATCTGGACGGTCTGGCCGCCTTTTACAAATATCATATCCCAGTCGGCATATCTCATGTCCTCCCAGAACACGCGATCCGAAATGGAGATTTTTCCCTCGGGAGCGGTGGTGTCTTGTACCGTTACCGTCACCTCCGTATCCGCTTCTAAACCAGTGATCTCATAACTCGTGTCGCTTATTTTCGCCAATGTGCCATTTGTGACGGCGATCCGCGTCTCTGCCGGGTCATATCCGCTGTCCAGGGCAAAGGTTAACGTCACCTTCTCATGCCAGCACGCTTCTTCCCTGTCCGCCGTGATGCGGTATCCTTTCTGCTCCGTCTCACCCGGAAGTGTTACCGCCAGCATCCTGCCGCCACCGACTTCTACCTTTTTATCCGGGGAAACACTGTAATTTCTCGTAGCCTGATAGCGCACATAATAGGTGCCGGAGGGCAGGTCTTTGATCTCGGTTCCTGCTATGGCCTTGTAAGCATCCTCTCCCTCCATGCGGTATTCCATAGCAGAAGTAACGCCCGCGATCGCCCCGTCAGCTTTTCCCCTGATCGTCTCATTGGCAGCTGAGACGTCCGGTGCCTCCTGTCCAGCTTTGTGAATGACAACTTTGGCAGAGCCCTTTTCCGTCTTATAGCCGTCCTTTGCGATCTCATAGTAAACGACGTATTCGCCCGCATCCGTATAGGTCGGGCTCACGCCAAGGCTGCAGTTATCCACTGACGTGCCGTATTTGACCGCTGCACCCTCTGACGTGCCGGACAGCGTGATCGAAATCCCGTGTTCTGCCCCGTCATAGCTTCCCTCGTAACCGTCTACCGTGATGCCGTTCATTTTCGTCAGGGTAATCTCCCAGGTAACATTGACACTGTCCTGATAATTGCCCCTGCCCGCCACGGCAATCGTGTAAATACCGATATCTGTCTTTGTCAGGTCGCCGGACAGTGTGTAGTCTGTCCCCTCTGTAAGCACGGTATCCCCGTCTTTTACCGTCACAGCCGGCGTGACGGCCTCTCCTGTTTTGTATTCCGTCTCGCTCGGCGCGACCGTGACCGCAATGCTGTCGTCCGTCAGGGATTTGGGGGCAATACTTACGGTAACGCTTCCCTCCGCTGTCTGATTCTCCTCTGTTTCATTCCCCTCTTCCGTGACCTGATAATGATAGGTGTAGGTGCCTGCGTCTGTATAGGACGGCTCTTTTTCCAGCGCGTAAGCGCCGTCTGCTTCCGTACGGTATTTGATGCTGTAATCCGCCAGGCCGCTGACCGTAATCGTACCGCTGTGAGCCTGTCTGTCATAAGTTCCGCTGTAATGCTGCGCGCTGACTGTAAAGGCACCGTACAATGTCACCGTGATCGTCTTCTCCGCGCCGCCCACGGAAAATGTGAGCGGGAAATCGCCGTTTTGTTTATTGGAACGTGCTGCCTGTATGTCCGCCAGCTGCTTTACATTCACGGTAATGGCATCCGTCGGATCTCCATCCGCATCAACCGCCGCCACGTCCGCCAGTTTCTTTGCGATGTCAGCCGTCAATTCGGGTTTTAATATATGGTAAGAGAAATTCTCCGCGACGACTGCCGGATTCCATTTCGCCGTCAGCACTTTGGCAAAGATGCTGTCGCCCGCACCCTCCGACCACTTCCAAAAAGTGAATCGCTCCATGACCGGCTTTTCAATGTTGCCGATATTTTCGGTATAATCACATACGGACTCGTCCGTGCTGCCCGACCAGACACCGCCGTTTGGTTTGATCAATATGCTCTTTGCCATCCATCTGCCGACAAGGGCAACGTCGTTTTTAGGCATCTCTAAGGTGCTGTCTGCCTTCATCGCGGCCCCCGTCCATCCGGCGAACGTATAGGCTTCCTGATCCGCCACTTCCGCCAGCCGGACGGTATCGCCCCACTCGTACGCCTTTGTGGCCGGAACGGCCGCGCCGGATGGAATCATGCCGTCGAAGCGGTAGCTGACATTGTATTTCTGCTTCGTCCACACACCGACTATGTTAATGGTGTCCGCTGTTCCGACATTATATGTTCCACCCGCATCGGCCGATACACCCGTCCAGGTGACACTGTACCCGTC
Source organism: uncultured Eubacterium sp. (assembly GCA_910579145.1). Taxonomy (GTDB): domain Bacteria; phylum Bacillota; class Clostridia; order Lachnospirales; family Lachnospiraceae; genus Eubacterium_F. The sequence goes on along the minus strand of CAJTTQ010000100.1, from coordinate 2,161 downwards.
TACAGACGGCTTCTCCGGCAGCGAGACGGTCTGGTTCTGTTCCGCCCTTGTCAACGCTTCCTCCCGGATATCCGCCAAAATGGCGTCGCCCTCCGGCGGTGCATTTTGGAAAGAATAGTTGATATTGACATATTTTATCTCATCTTCGGGTATTTTCGTCCATGAACCAATCAGCGTCACATCTGCCGATAGTGTGTAAGTGCCGCTGACGACAGTTCCGCTCGCTTTCCAGCCATTAAAGATCCAGCCGTTTGCTTCGGGGACGGGCAGCGTGACGGACCCACCCTGTGCCACACCCATGCGTCCGGGCACAGCTACCCCGTCCGGGATATTTTTGCCTGAATAACGATAGGTTACATCATAAAAGGCAGAAGGCTTTTTCTGCATATAGTGCCGCACGGGGTCGGCCTCATCCGTGAGACCGCTGTCATTGACGCTCGCCGTATTGATGTACTCGGTATATGCCGCAGGCTCAGACGCCGGGGCGTTACATGAGTACGTTACCAGAATCTTTGCCCCCGCCGACAGGCCTGTCACCTTGAAAGTCAGCGTATTGCCGCTCAAGGTCGGCGACATCGTCACCGTTCCCAGAATGTTCCCGATGCCGCCGTCGATCCGCTGCACGGATGAGACGGACGCATCACCGTTGTACGTCATGCCGGCGGGAATGTTGTCCGTCACAACGAGCTCACCGCTCCGGCCGCCCTCGTCGCCGATGTACTGGAGCTCCAGCTCATACTCGACCTTCTGCCCCGGGCTAAGCCTTCCGCCCTCCGTGACACCGTTTTTCACACTGGCAGAGAGGGCATCTAGACTCTTCTCCGCCCCCGTTTGTTCCGCGACCGCACTGGCTCGTGTCTCCCGGGTCTGCCTTGCCGCCTTCGTTTGTTCCGTTGATTCTTCCACGGGGCTGTCATTACCCGGCAGTCCCTTTTCCTCCGTCGTTCTTCTATCGAAGGAATTTTCCTCTGCTGTTTTCTCTGCGGGGGAATCTGTCTCCCGCCTTTCCTCCGCAGACAACATCTGTCTTCTGTCCGCACGCAGGGCAGACATAGCGGCTGCACGCAGGGAGGCTGTGGCTGTTCCCTGATAAAGCACCGTGCCGTCTACCGCCTTAATCGTAACCGCAGTTAAGAGCGCACTTTTATTCCAATCCGTAATAGAACAGCCATTTGCTACTGTTAATTGATCCGTGCCTATGTCTGGCACAAGACAGCCTTGGAACATACTTTTCATGGCCATGTTGTTTTTAATCCAAGTCATCAGTAAAACCTTTCAGGACAATATATCATTGACAGAACAAATTTATATGCACGAAAAAAACAAGGAACGAAACAAAACCATTCTCCAATCCACAAAAAATCTGCAAAAATGGAAGCACGACTACTCTAACCATTTAGCAGTAATCCATGAACTGATCAAAACAAAGTCCTATCACCAGCTCAGTCAGTATGTATCCTTGCAACGCGAATCCCTCCCTCAAACTTTCCCCATGATAAGTACAGGGCATCATATCATTGACGCCATTTTAACCGACAAGTACACGATTGCACAGTCAGAGAATATATCGTTTATGTATTCTGTTGTACTCCCAGAGCATCTTCCGATCAATGACATTGAAATCACAGGGATTTTAGGCAATCTCCTCGACAATTCAATAGAAGCCTGCATCAACATAGATCGAAAGAAGGATACCCCTCCCCAAATTAATGTCTTTCTTAAACCCCAGCGAAGTATGTTTCATATCCATGTAGAAAATAGTTCCCCTGGAAACTATCTATATAAGCATAATGGACAATTAAATAGCACTAAAACAGATGATAATGATCATGGTAAGGGTTTGGCGAATGTAAGGGAAATTGCCGAAAGACATTCTGGTTTTTGCAATATAACAGCCGGGGAAAATTCTTTTATTACGGATGTATATATTCCATTACTTACAGAGAGGTAAATCAATATGAAATTAAATGTGACGATTTTAGAAGACGAGGCAGCTCATGCTGTACAATTAAAACAATTGCTGGAAACGTGGAGCAAACAAAATAATATCTCCATATCCATGCGTCATTTTTTCAATGATAAAGATTTTTTAGGGAAAAACTATGATAAAGATGAACTTTTTTTCATTGACATTCAATTAGGAAGGGCGAATGGCATGAAC
>CAJTTQ010000099.1 GCA_910579145.1 uncultured Eubacterium sp. | reverse complement strand
CGACGGTTTCCCGCCCTACGCCCTTAGCAGGGGCGCCTCTTCGGCCAGCTTGAGTACTTCTCCATAACCGAAAACGACTTTCGTATGAACTTTTTAATTGGCGGAGAGAGTGGGATTCGAACCCACGGCCCCTTTCGGAGTCACCGGTTTTCAAGACCGGCTCCTTAAACCACTCGGACACCTCTCCAAATACTGCTTGACTAGTATACCAAAATCAGGCTTCTTTGTCAACAACTTTTTTGCAATTTGCGCTATTTGCGCTATTCGCCAATTTCACGTTATTTGCCAGTTTCAACCCCGGAACCGCGTTCAGATCCCATCCATCCTGCCGTCCCTTTATAAATTCATAATACCCGGCTGCCCCGATCATCGCCGCATTGTCGGTGCAAAAAACCGGTTCCGGATAATAAAGACGGTATTTCCTACTGTCACAGGCTTCCTGCATCTTCGCGCGGAGCGCGCTGTTACAGGCGACGCCTCCCGCCATCGCCACCTCTTTCACGCCAAAATTTTCTGCCGCCAGCATCGTATGGGACACCAAAACATCGACGACCGCCTCCTGAAACGATGCCGCGATATCTGCCTGGGAATAAGACTCCCCTTTCATCCGGCAGCCATTGATATAATTGAGGACCGCCGACTTTACGCCGCTGAAACTGAAATCATACGGAGCCCCCTCCACAGAAGCCCGCGGAAACGGGATGGCATTTTTATTCCCCTGCCTGGAGACCGCATCGATTTTCGGCCCTCCCGGGTAGCCGAGACCAATCGACCGCGCGACCTTGTCAAACGCCTCGCCGGCCGCATCATCCCTCGTTCTCCCGATGATGTCATATTCCCCGTAATCATTGACCATGACCAGATGGCTGTGCCCGCCGGATGCGACCAGACAGAGAAACGGCGGCTCCAGTTCCTTATGGCATATGTAATTGGCAGAAATGTGCCCCTCAATATGATGTACGCCGATCAGTGGTTTTCCGGCCGCGTAGCTGATCGCTTTCGCTGCTCCGACACCGACGAGCAGGGCGCCGACCAAGCCGGGACCATACGTCACACAGATCCCATCCATGTCCTTGATCGTCATCCCCGCCTCCGCCAGCGCCTGCTCGATGACGGGAATCACATTTTCGATATGCTTGCGGGACGCGATTTCCGGCACGACACCGCCATATATCGTGTGTAAGTCGATCTGCGAGGCAATGACATTTGACAATACCTCCCTCCCGTCCCGTACGACGGATGCCGCCGTCTCATCACACGAACTTTCCACCGCCAGTAATGTTATATGTTTTGATTCCATCGTTCAACCTTCCAGATGACCCAGCGGCCAAAAGCGGCCGCCGGCCGTCATACCTGTTTACAGTTCCTTCTTTTCGTCCTTTATTCCTGCCTTCTCATTCTTCTTAAAGGCCAGTATCTTCCAATGGTTATCTTCACGGATCAGTACGTAGTCCTGAAATGATTTCGAATAGTTCCCTTTTTCATTCAGGAAGTATGCCATCTGCACATAGGCACACTCTTTCCCGTCAATCGTCCGGTATTTGACCGAACTGCTCTTATCCACCGTGTAATTCACGATCTTACGTTTCACGGAGGCAAACCCCTGGATTTCCTCCCGCAGAGTCTTTTCATGCTCTTCGAGCGGATTCTGCTGCAAAAGAGAATCGCTGTAAAGCATCCGAATTTGGGCAAGGAGTCCGTCAAAATACTCCCCTTCCATGATCTCATTGTTATACATGCACTGGTTTACCCTGCCTAAAAACTTCATCACTTCTGTCGGCGTTTCTGGATAACCGGACTCCAGATCCTTCTGCGCCAGGCGCTGCACCTCGCTCGACGATGATGCGTCTCCCGAATCGGACGGATCGCCATTCTTGTGCTGATAATACACAAACATGATCCCGATCACCACCAGGCAGGTCAGAAACGCAAACACACTCATATTTTTCGCCATCTTTTTTGCAGGATTTGTCTCCTGTCTACTCGCTCTTCTCCTCATAGCCATCCTCCTTTCCATCAACAAACCCCAGTTCCCGGTACATCCGGTCCTTTCCCGGCACTGTCCCCGGAAAGATTTTTCTCACTTCCTTCATAAAATACTCCGGCTGAACGAGCGACGGACTGTAATGGGTGAGCCACAGCTCAGGCACACCTGCTTTGGCCGCCATTTCCGCAGCTTCGTAAAACGTCATGTGCTTCTTCTCCCGCGCGCTCGCCGCTTTTTCCTTCTCCCCATACATACCCTCACAAATAAACAGATCTGAACCGCGGGCATGTTCCACGATGCCCTTTGTCGGCCTGCTATCCGTACAATACGTAACTTTTATCCCCTTACGCTTCGGGCCGAGCACCTGATCCGACGTGTAGACCACCCCGTCCAACTCGAAACGATCCGCTTTTTGCAGCGGACTCCAGGCTCTCATCGGCACGCCGTTTTCCTTTGCCTTCTCCACATCAAATTTTCCGCTGCGCATGATCTCTATACTATATCCATAGCATACCACATTATGGTTCACTTTAAAAGCCGAAATGTGATATCCATTGAAAATAAATTGTTCCTCATCCTCTTCCATCTCCACATATTCGATGCGAAACGGAATCCCCTGCGCGATCACGAGTAAGGACTGGACGACCCGCTTGAGCCCCTTCGGCCCGATGATCGTGAGCGGCGCCGTCCGCTCCGCATTTCCCATCGAAAGCAGCAGGCCCGGAAGCCCGCTGATGTGATCGCCGTGAAAATGCGTAATACAGATCAAATCGATCGAATGAAAACTCCAACCCTGTTCCCGTATGCTTACCTGCGTTCCCTCCCCGCAGTCAATGAGCAGGCTGCTCCCATTATATCTCGTCATTAGCGCAGTCAGGGCGCGCCGCGGAAGAGGCATCATGCCCCCCGTCCCAAGTAAACATACATCCAGCATTCATAACTCCATTCCTGCGCACATCCATGCGCACCACATCAATCCAAAGCGGCCTCTTTATCCTCCACTGCGACAGGAATCGTGAATTGCCCGATCATAGCATCGTAACACGCCTCACAAAGATTAAATTTGTGGATCTGCAGATCTTTTTTCGAAAAATAACCCCAGTCTTTTCTCACAAAAAGCCCGTCTTCATGCAAAATTCCATTAATCTGTTTCAATTCCCTGCCGCATTTATTACACAATACCTTTTGTTTTTCCATCATCCTCGCCATCCTTTGAAATCATTTTTCCTCTATTATAATGAATTCTACGCTTTTTTTCCAGTTGTAAAAATAGGAAAAACCACTACATTATTCCTCGCGCTCCCGTTCCGCCTGCGATTTTCTCAAATAGACCGGGGCAAAATCCGCCGCGGTCACATAGTCTCCCTTTTCAAACAGAAAACCGCCGATCCTAGCCACACTCGCCCCTCTCTGGTAACAGTCTGCTGCCTCGGCAAAACAAATCTCCACCTCTACATTCTCCCGGATCACCTGTTCAAAAACCGGAACACCGTCTCCCAAAAAAATCGTGCGCTCGCCGATCGCGTTGATCTGCTCCACGACCGACTGGACAGCCGCCGCGGCCGGTTCCGCCAACACCTCTGGAATGCCCTGCGCCGAGCGGTAGATCCCATAGTATACCTGCCCTCTCCTGGCATCCATGATCGGACATACGACGACGCCGCGTTCCGAAACATTTGCCGCCAGACCCATGAGCGAAGACACCGGCACGATCGGAATGCCCAGAGTCCATGCGATCCCTTTCGCCGTAGACGCTCCGATACGAAGTCCGGTGAACGATCCCGGGCCTGCTGAAACTGCTACGCAGTCCAGTTCTTCCGGTTCCACCTCCGCCATCTGCATCATATCCGCGATCATCGGAAGGAGCGTCTGCGAATGCGTCTTTTTATTGTGAATGGTGTACTCACCGACCAGCATGCCGTCCGACATGAGCGCCGTGGCTGCCACCAGGCCGGAACTGTCTATACTCAATATTTTCATTGCCGTTCCTTTCTAGAATAGAGCCGCCAGAGAGGTTCCCCTGCTAGCCAACCGTTATCTTCCGGTAATCAAACCCCTGCCCTAAATCTTTCTCGATCCATATATGGGTGCAATATTCCGGCAGGATCTCGCTGATCCGGGATGCCCACTCGATCAGGCAGACCCCCTCCCCAAACAGATACTCCTCATATCCGAGATCGAACATTTCCTCCACATCCGCGATGCGGTACACATCAAAATGATAAAAAGGAAGCCTACCCTCTTCGTATTCCTGGATCAGAGTAAACGTAGGACTCGTAACAGGCTCTCTGATACCAAGCCCCTCCGCAAATCCTTTCGTAAAAACCGTTTTTCCCACACCGAGGTCGCCGTCTAACAGATAGATCTCCCCCGGCTGCGCGCGCAGTCCCATTTTTTTCGCAAACGCAAATGTCTCCTGCTCTCCATGACTTTCCTCTATCATCTCTGCCTCTCCCCGATGAGCTTTGCCAATCTGACATAATCTTCCCCACACGCCTGTCTGGGTATGATAAATGCGGAAACTGCGTTCATATACAGATATACCGCCTCTTTCGTTACGATCACCTTTCTCATGTCAGTCCACTTCACTTCCACCGTTCCGGCCATATTTTCCACTGTCATGCCCGTTTGGGTAAACGTATAGTGGAACGGTTCCCGAAACGCCCCTGTTTTCAACTGGCTGCGCCCTTTCAGTAAAAGCGTGAGAGGCTGGATCACCGTAAACATCAGTCCCAGAAAGATCAAAATGACCCGCTGGGAACCAGAAAAATATTTCCAAAAAACGAGTAAGCCGACGACAGCCGCCAGACTGATCAGTATTCCGATCACACCGCCCGCGCGCAAAAAATTATTTCTTAAAAGGAAGCGGTCCAGCGTCTTTTTATCGAGCTGCACATCCAGTTCCAACACTTCATCATTCATTCTGCCTTTTTGTTCCTTTCCTTCTTATCCTTAGTATCATTTTATAAAAATTGCGGATAAAAGTCAACTGCTTCCTGCCGTTTCGCTATATCTCCACTTTGCGCAAAAGATAATCCAACACATTATCATACTGTTTTGCCTGATAGATGATATAGGATTCCCATTTGACGTCATCGTCTTTTTATATCCTTTCTTACATGAGCCGCCAGCCAGGGTGATATTTATTTTTCAACGTGCAGCCTGTTAATTTTCCCCAACCTAATGGATACCCGTCCACGCATACGAGAACATATCCTCCCGCCCGCTTCTCCTCCTCTGCCACGTCCCCCCCGTCCAGCACGAGCGTTTCTCCTTTCAGATAACGAAATACCCTTTCGTCATCCGCAGGCAGATCGATCACTTTTTTATATTCACCCGCGCGCAGCGCCATCGCGAGCGACTGACTCGGTTCAAAGCGCTTTTTCTTTACCTCTCCTAAGAATAGTCCGCTCCGCAAAAAACGAAGTCCCCGTACATCCGGCATTTCCTCCGGCATATAGTAAAGCATCCCATTTTTGCTCTCGATGCGCTCACTCTCAAACGTTCGGTTCAAGTCCGCAGCAAAAGCTGCAAATAACTCCTGCTCCTCCTTTTGCAGACCTCTCCGTCTGCCGCGGCTGCTCTGTCTGCCTTGGCTGCTTAACCTGCCATCGTCCCCTTCATTTCCAAATTGGCCCGGCCGCTCTTTCCCACAGCGAAACAGCGCGAGAAAATGGCCTTCACCATCCAGCCGGTGTGGAAACATACGCACACATTTTTCCAATTCTTTATTACTGATGCCGATCAGTCCCGGATCACCTGCGGCAAACCCCGAGTACCCATCCATCTCCACGAGTTCCATCCTCTCGTCTAAAGATAACACGTACTCGACCGTTCCCTCATCTTCCAACGGCGAAAACGTACAGGTGGAATACAAAAGCATCCCCCCGTCTTTCAACATCGGCAGCGCCTGCTGCAGTATCTCTCTTTGGAGTTTACTGTAAAATTCCGGCCCGTTCTGTTCCCACGCCTTCACCATAGCCGGATCTTTGCGGAACATCCCCTCTCCAGAACAGGGCGCATCGATGAGGATCTTATCGAAAAATCCCGTGAAATACTGCCTGAGTTTCGCGGGATACTCCGTGACGATCAGACTGTTTTCCACACCAAACAGTTCTATGTTTTTCAGCAATGCCTTCGCCCTCTTGCTGCTGATATCATTCGCGACAAGAAGTCCCGTACCGCCGAGTTTCGCAGCTAATTCGGTCGCCTTGCCTCCCGGGGCCGCGCACAGGTCAAGGACGGCCTCCCCTTTATTGACCGGCAGCCTGGATGCCGGCGTCATCGCGCTCGGATCCTGCAGATAGTACAATCCAGCAAAATAATACGGATGTTTCGACGGCTGCACTCCCTCCTCATAATAAAACCCATTTTCGATATAGGGAACTTTCGTAATCGCAAATGGGCATATTTTCTCAAATTTTTCCACGGAAATCTTAGCCGTATTCACCCGCAGGCCAAATTTCCGGCTCTCCTTCATAGACGAACAGTACGCTTCATATTCCTCTCCCAGTATACGCTTCATCTCCTCACAAAACTTCTGCGGTAATTCCATCTCCTGCCTTCCTTTCTCAAACGGTAGATCACACTCACAGCCGGAATCCGTAGGGCAGCAGTTCCGTCAGCCGTCTCACCTCGTATTCCCCTGTCGCCCGCACGGAAACGACCTCAAACGTATCCGGGTCGCAGAATTCCAGCATGACCTGCAGGCACACACCGCACGGAGTCGTTTCCACCATGTCCTCCCCCTTTTTACCCCCCACGACCACGATCTGCTCAAAGTCTGTCGCGCCGCTGCTAACTGCGTTAAAAAACGCTACCCGCTCCGCGCAGCAGGACGGGGAAAAGGACGCATTCTCAATATTGCAGCCCGTAAATACACTTCCATCCTTTGCCCGCAAAGCAGCGCCCACGGCAAAACCGGAATACGGGCAGTAAGCCCCTTCCCTTGCCCGGATCGCGGCCTTGATCAACTCCGGTATGTGATTTTCCTCATAAGAAGTCCCGCCTTCCATACCATCCCCTCTTTTCTGCCATAATTGCTCCATTTATTTCAAATAAGACACATATTTATCCCCTGCATCGTGGAAGATCTTCTCCATCTCTGTCCTTGATTTCGTTTCCTTCTTTCCATTCGCCGGATTATAGGTAGAAACTGTTTTCGTATCATATCCGCAAATGACGACTGCCGTAGATTTCCCCGTCATCCCGATCACATATTTCCCGCTGCTTACAAAATATAATACCTGTTCCAACGTTAATCCGGTGAGATTTACCGGCTCGTCCATGTACTGCCCGAGCATCTCATACAGAGAACGGTTTTTCGCTGACATCTTCTGAGCATCGACAGAAAAATGATCTGCCTTTAATACCATATACGCGCAGGCCGCCAGATTCGATATTTTCGAGGTCGCTTCCTGCATTTCCAATCCGGCGATACTGTTCATCAGAAAACTGCCGCTCCTCTCCCACATGACCATATGGCTTCCGGAAACGACCACTCCCATCTGCTCATCCGCTTTGCGGATCGCCTCGGCCGGATCTTCAAAAGAACCCGTGATCTTTCCCAACGCATAGACATAATATTTTGGTACTTTTACCTCATCCAAATGTACCGATCGCCCGCTTGTCACCAGCTCATCCCCGGCGACTTCATAGGCAGGAACCTCATTGATGACGAACGCAGGCGGAAAACCGATGTACCACTCGGTCAGTGTCCCCGAAGTAACACGGGGTTTCAGGGTATACACGGACGTTTCTTCCTCGGTCTGGTTCAGGATACTGTCGTCCGCGATGCGCTGAAACTTCTTATTTCCCAGCCGTTTTACGCGAGACAGCGTCATGACGTTTCCTTCTACTGTTACGTTCGTGACATACTGCTTTTTACTGCTGTAAGTCTTTTTGACTTCTTTCCCTGTCGCATCCGCGATCACAAGTTTGTAGCACGGGATCAGCGGCTCACCGGCCGACGTACTCGTAATATCATTCTTTCTTACATAGCCGTAAACCACATTCTCATTGATCACATCGAACAGCCGGATATATTCCCCCTCCTTGCTCTTCGGGATCAACACTTTCTCCTCGTTCTCCAGATTAAACACCGTCAGATTCTCTCCATACCCATTCTCCTGTGAATCCGACCACACAAAACAATGACTCTTTTTAATGATCTTAAAACCGGTATCTGCCACATTTTCCGCGATTTTGGTCAGCCTTCTCGATTCCATATTATACGAATAAACAACATTTGCCACGATAAAATAGTACACATTTCGGCTGCTGACATAGCCATAGTCATTAAAATCCTGTTTTAACTGCTCATACGTCGTATCCATCGGAAGATAGACCAGCTCGTTTAGCTCGCCCGTCTGTTTCATATATTCGTATAAAACGATAGCTACCTTTCCCTCGTACTGCCCTCTCGGAAAATACCCATACACAGCAAAGTACAGGTTTCCCTCCTCATCCGTTTTCAAAAGACGTATCCTCTGGCCGCTTCCCTGCCGATATTCAAAGGAAGCATTCTCAGAAAAAGAAGAATACAGCTTCGTGATCTTATTCTTTTCCTGA
>CAJTTQ010000098.1 GCA_910579145.1 uncultured Eubacterium sp. | reverse complement strand
CTGTGAAAATCCCTGTACGGAATCCCCCTGCGGCAGGATGTTTTATATTTATCCCGAGAAAAACCTGCGCGCCTATCCTGGTACGCTCCGTGGTACGGCCGAATGGAATTCCACCTATAAGATCAGGGTAAATGTTGAGAAATCAATCAACTATTTCAAGGACAGTTTCTGTGTTGCCGGGCGTAAAACGCAGAATGAAAAAACGCTTCATGCGGACCTGCTTCTCGCCGGGATTACCCAGCTTATTACAGTAATGGTGGCTGATAAACTGCACAGGCATCAATATATCCGCAGTTTAAAACCTCTGATTGCATAACCTTACATACCGCATACCATTTCACGGGCAGATATCCTTATCTGCTTTGTTTTCATGTCTTAAAACTCCTGTTATCCACATCCACCTCCTGTAAGTCCGGCTCAACCGGGCCTTTGCCCTATTGGAATCAAGATTTTGAACTTGTTTCGCAATTGCCTATTGGCGGGTCTAACTCTGGCATCAAAAAAAATTAGTACAGCGTTTTTGATATTCGCTGTACTAATTATATACCGAAACCGGCAAAAATACCAACCACCAGCGGTGGAAAAATATCAACTGCCGGTTGAACGCTTTATTTTTTTGGAAGGTGTTTTCTCAAATTCCGTATCCCGGACTTTTAGCTTATATACCCTTTTGTATAACGGCGCGCCGTCATTGTACGCGTCGATGATCGCCTGCAATCGTCCCGGCACGTCTTTGATCTTTTTCTTTGCCGCGTATTCCAGATCCGGGAAAATTTCGGCCTCGATGACGCCATCCGCTTCCCGCACGAGGATCTCCTGTACGAGGCGCTCGGAGCCGATCTTATTTTCGAGTTCCTCCGGCGACACATTCTCCCCGTTTTTCGTAATGATCAGGTTTTTCTTCCTGCCGGTGAGATAGACAAAGCCCTCGTCATCGACATATCCGAGATCCCCGGTTTTCAGCCAGCCGTCCGACAGCGTCTCCGCCGTCTCTTCCGGCATATGGTAATACCCCATCATCACGCTGCTCCCCCGCACCCAGAGTTCCTCGTCTACCACTTTCGCCTCACAGTTCGGCATGAGCTGGCCGACCGAATCCTTCCGGATGTTCCAGCTCAGGTTCGTGCTGATGACCGGCGAGCACTCCGTCATGCCGTACCCCTGCTGGATCGTGATGCCGTATTTTTCAAAGAGATCGATGTACTGCGGATTCAGGTACGCGCCGCCGCTGCATATCGTGTGCAGGTTTTTGCCAAAGGCGTTCCGCTTCACGAGTTTCGCCGGCAGTCCTCCGGCCTCTTCCAGTTTTTTGGCGATCGTCTCGATCATGAGCGGCACCATCAGGATCATGTCCGGCTGGAACAGCTTCATGTTTTTGACAATGCGCATGAGTGAATCGTTGATGCAGATAATGCTTCCGAGCGAAATGCCTTTCAGGATATCCATGCTCAGGCAATACGCGTGATGAATCGGCAGCACGGAAAGAATGACCGTGCGCTCCGGTATTTTCATATCGAGGCACGTCGCGTTTTCCGCCAGATTCCGCTGTGTGAGCATCACTCCCTTACTCTTTCCCGTCGTTCCCGACGTAAACATGATCGTGCAGAGCTGATCCGGGTCGACGTCCGCTTCCCAGCCGTCTTTTTGCTGTCCGAGCAGCTGCCAGAACGAATACGACTGCTCATCCCCCTCTTCCTTCTGCATCGAAATCACATATTTTACGTTTGGACACCGATCGCGCACGAGTGCGCCCACATCGGCGCGGGCTTCATCCATCACGAATACTTCCGCGTCTGAGCGGTTGATCAGGTCGCACATCTCGTCCGCCGGAAGGGAAACATCAAGCGGGACCGCAATACTCCCGCTGTCCACGATCCCGAAAAATGACACGATCCACTCGTAGGACGTCGGCCCGGTCAGCGCGATGTGCCGCCCGTCCATTCCCCACTCCCGCAAAACACCGGAAAATGCCGCGCTGTCTTCCTTTAACTGCGTATAGGACTTTGTAATGATTTCCTTTTTGTGCCCCTTGTAGCGGATGGCGTCCTCCGCGCCAAACTTTTTCTCCGCCTGTACTAAAATATCACGAATTGTACTGCATACCATGGCTTCCTCGCATTCTGCCGCCTCTTTTTCCTTTTGGACGGTCTTTTTTACCAATATCGCTATTCTTCCTTCTCACCCTCCAGTTTTTCCAAATACTCGACCGCTTCCTGAACCGTCCGTATATTGGCCGCTTCTGCCTCATCAATCTCCACGTCCAACTGGTCCTCGATCTCGCCTAACATGCTCATAAAATCAAATGACGTAAATCCCAGATCCTCCATAAACCGTGATTCCGGTAAGATTTTTTCCCGTTCCGTCTCCACGTACTCACAGATAATTTCTGTCAACTGATCAAACATAATAAAATTCCCCCTTGTTTTTAATTCTTCCCTGCAAACATCATACAAGCCGGATGATCTCGCCGATGGTCAGATCCGGCGTCTCCACGCCCTTAAATAAAATACGGCACAAAAAGTAATAGAGATTCTCCAGATCTTTCCAGCTGATCGCCTTGAGCTGATGCTCAAAGTTAAAGTCCAGTCCGTTGTCCTCCGGCCGGTGCATCACGGTGAGGTAAACGGCCTGCGTCGTTGCGCCGTTCGGATACCATTTTGTCTTATACCGTATGTCACCCAGTTTTTCCAATTCCTTATCCCTCATCGACATCGGCTGGTACGTGAGGGAGATTGGCTCATACACGCGGCCGGGCGCCAGCTTATAAACTTTGCTGCGGTGGGCAAAATAGGCAACCGGATCATAATTGGCGTGGCGGAAATATTCATTCTGCCGGTCCCTGATCTCCTGGATCCCCTCCAGAAACGTTTTGTCCTCCGGGATGATCGTACGGAACGGGAACGAATGGATCCTCGTCCCTCCGCTTTTCTTTTCCTTTAATGTCGCGCGCCTCGCGATCGTTGTCGTGATCGACACATCGTCGTTGCCATTCATTTTCTGATAATATGTACGGAGTCCCATCATGAGCAGGCACAGAAGCGACACATGGTATTTCTCGCAAAAATCCATAAGACGCTTCGTCGGCTCTTCTTCCAGATGGAACGTATACAGCGCCGAGTCCACGCAGTCCGATACGTTCACCGCCGCCCTCGCGTTCGGATTTCCCGAAGTCCTGCGCTCCTCCTCCAGCCGTTCCGGGCCGTTCAGTCCGTTGTAGATCGGCTCGGAGGATTCGATCAGCTGATGGAAAAATGCCTCATCTTTTGCCCTTGCTTTTGAGCCGTCCTCATACGCCAGATCCTTTTTGATCTGTTCGATATAAGACGACATCGCTTTCGGATAAGCCACCTCTTCATACATCTTGCTGCAGTAGATTTCGATGATATCTTTGAGAAAACAGATCATCGACTGCGCATCCATGATGCGGTGGTCAACGAGAAGGTACACGCCCTCATACCCGTCCGGCATCTTTATCATGACGATACGGCTCATGGAAATCTCCTGTCCGGTAAACGGCACCTGCGTCCAGCCCTGCATGATCCGCTCCGACTCTTCCATCGTTTTCCCAGTAAAATCATAAAAATCAATATCCCATTCGGCATCCGTCTTGATATACTGATACCATGCGCCATCCTTGTCCTGGTAAAAACGCACTTTCATACACTCACAGCGCTCGTAGGCCTCCGTGATCGACTGCCTCAGTACGTCAAAATCCAGCTCCACCTCGATCGTAAGGCTTGTTCCGATGTTCAATACCTCCTTTTTCGGGCAGGCATCCATGTAATAAAAATGAAACTTTTGTGCTACTGTCAGCGGATATAACTCATATCCTTTTCTTGTTTTTTTCATATCGCCTTCCATTTCTGCAAAGTCTACCAGTGTATTGTACCGTTCATTTTCAGTCAAATGGCGTAGAATGAATTTTCATCTGCAAGGCGGCTGAATAATGAAGCCAACGCGGCAGATGGAAATTCAGGCAAGTCATTTGGCGAAATATGAACGGTACAATGCACTACGCTCTGCGAACCATTCATTTCAATCCTGTCGTTTCCAACAACTGATCCAGTGCCTTCTCATACTTCCCGGTTTCTTTGTAATAACTCTCCGCGTGCGCCGCGCCGGAAATGATGAGTTTCTGCTTCACGCCGCCATAATTTTCGTAAATCTCATCACACATATGGCACGGGACAAACGTATCCCCGGATCCATGTATGATGAGCGCCGGAACCTTAGCCTTCCTCACCTCCCTGGCCGCATTACACTCGTCCATCCCGTATCCGGCCAGCTTCCTGTTTATCTGATCCGCGATCGGGATCATCGGAAAAGCGGGCAGATGATACATCGAGTGGAGTACATGCGTAAACACGTATTTGGGCGAAGTAAACGCGCAGTCCGAAACGATGCCGCGCACCTGCTCCGGCAGCTCGAGACCGCTGCACATCATGACCGTAGCGCCGCCCATCGACGTTCCGTGCAGCAGGATACGGACATCCTCCCCAAAACGGGAAATGACCCAGTCCATCCACCTGCGCGCGTCCAGCCGGTCCAGACATCCGAACCCGATATACGTTCCCTCGCTCTTCCCGTGCGCCCTCGCGTCCGGAAGTAACATACTGAATCCATTTCTTATGTAATAATCCGATAACGTTATGTAATCTTTCATCCCTTCACTCGTATAGCCGTGAAACAGTATTGCCACTTTCTTTTCATCCCCCTGTGGGAAATAAGTGGCGTGCAGTTTTAACCCATCGTGCGAGACCAACTGCACATCTTCGTGCGGCTGGGCCAGAAACACTTCCTTGCGCTTCTCGATAAAAGGCTTGTACTGTTCCCAGTCCGTCCCCGCCATTTTGATCGTCCGCTCCGTACTGCCCTTTTTCTGCCGCCGCATCGTCCTCTGGTACAAATACATGGCGCCGCCCAGCTCAGCAGCCGCCAATCCTCCGAGCACCGTCAGTGCGCCGCCCACAAAACCATTCATACATTCCTCTCATTTCTGCGCGGAAATTCATTTCCGCAGCTTCTTTACACACTTCCGAACAAACAATACTTGAATCAGCGGCGTTTGCTCTCGATCAGGTCTTTCAGCTTCAGCGCCTTGTCAATGCTGCCTTCCACTTTTAAGCGGCGCAGCGTAAATTCCTTAACCGGATCCGTCTTTCCCTCTGCGATCTTCCTCAACGTATCCGCCGACGCCGTAAACATCGCATCCCGGTCGAAGTACTCATACGGTTCCACATGGAGCTGCCCGTCCTTCACCTCGACATAAAAAATACCTGACTCCTCTCCGGTAATATTAAACTGAAACGCCAGGTGTTCTCCGACATCACTTACATCTGCCTGCATAAACTTCTCTCTTACCTCTGCAAAAAACTCTGCATATGTCATGATCTAACCTCTTTCCACCACGGAACCAGAAGCTGGCCAGCACTGGCGGACACCGTCAGGCACTGTCGGTATGCCGCCAGGCACCGTCGTCCCCTTTCAGCCTCTGCCCGCGGATTTCTATGTTTTAAATTCCTTTTCGACCACCGGTCGATATTCTTCTTTTTATAGACTAACACTTTTTCGACCGTCAGTCAACATGTTTTTTTAATTGCGCGCCCCGGACAAAAAATAAATTCTACCACGCCCCCGTCCAGCCATACAGCGGATACAGGGAAAACCATCTGGCCATCCCAAATCCAAGCAGATTTAACACCATAGGGACCGCTAGGATTATCAGCGCAAAAAATACCGTCTGCGCCTGGTTCTTTCTCCAGACCGAAACGGCCAGTGTGGTCAAAACTGCCGCCAAAACCTGAGAGAGAGCCAAAAACAGGATAAAACAAAAAAGCGGCATGGGAACAACCAGTCCGCGGAACGCGGGTATGTTCTGAACCGCCGCCGTGAGGTTCCTCATCGGATAGACGGTGGAAATACGATACAAACGGCACAGGAGCGGAACTGCGGCTAATACGGCTGCCATCGCGCTGCACATCGCCGCCTTATGCAGCAAGATCTTTCGCTTTCCGGTTTTCGTCGCGCCGATCAGGAACAGGGAGCCAGTCTCAAATTCCATGGAAACAGCCCCGCTCATAGCGATGACGATGCCGATCGCGAGCAGCAAAAAGTCCACCCGGAACACATCTTCCAACACACCCGACAGATAAAGATAGCCGGTATCGTACACAAAACTGCCGCCATCCGTTTTGATCCGCTCATACTGCGCCTCCACACGCTGAAACGCCGGATAGAACGCAAGTACCATATTCGCCTGTGATTTCATCGTATCCGCGGCGTCCGCGCTCAGTTCCCCCGCACTCACCATCGCGTCGACCTGCTCTATTTTCTGAAGCGCTTCTTCATAACGCGCCTTCTCCGCCAACATGAGCGACTCCTTTTCGTCTGTCAACCCGCCTTGCAGTTCGGTCATCATGCTTTTGTAATACTGCTCACCCACGGACGGCGTGTAGTCACGGTCAAGGCTGCGGTACGCCAGCAGGGCCGCAAACAAAAGAAGGATCAGGAATGCCCGGTTCGTAATGAGCAGCTTATAACCTTCATGCCGGATGGGATTCGTGTGCGGCCGAAACGGCAGGGAGAGCGGCAGACACAGTTTTCTTACCCCGAAATTTTTCATGCGGCAAAATAACAGCAGACTTCCCACCACTCCGGCCGCACCGATCAAAAGCGACAGAACGAGCGACAGAACAAGTCTCGAAACCGGATGCCCGCACAAATTGAAATTCAGATAGCCGCCGTACAGATTCTCTGTTTTCATCATTCCCAAGGGATTCAGATATTTGAACGCCGCAAACACAGAACCAGCCGGAATCAGGTAATACAGAAGCGCGCTGATACCGGTTATGCCCGCACCCGCCAGAAATGGCAGGACCGCAATACCGCTTCCAACGCAGCATGCCGTCAGCACCGCGCCGATGCCAAATAGCACCACCGCTTTCGTCAGCATGGAGAGCAGGATATACTCCGATATACTGAGCGGCAGGCTGCTTTCCGTATAAGCGGCGACCGACTGCACGCTCGCCCCCGGATCGAACCATCCCGCGCCCGCCCCGAAACACACGATACTGACTGTATAAAATAAAACGGTCAATAACACACAGTGGAGAAAAAGCGCCGCCAGCTTCGCCGCGATGCCGTGCAGCACGCCATACTTTGTGCTGCGGGTGATAAAAAACAGCTTCTTTTCCTTTTCCTCCGTGATCAGGCTGCCCACAAAGAGCATCATGCTGAGCACGAGCAAAAGATCGATCCATATCCCCTGCATGGCGGAGGTTATTCCTTTGGACGGAACGAAGCATATATGGCGGTCAGTCAGTCCCGCGTAGTCGGCCGCGCTCTTTTGCAGGTTGCGCGAACTATAGGTATCCTCCGGCCGGCCGCCGCCGAAAATGGACATTCCGCTGAGAGCCTCCTGCTCCTCCTGGATGGAGCGCAGATATTCGCCGTAACCCCATACCTTTTCGTGTTCCTCATAGATTTCATTGATAAAGGTTTGCTCCTACTCGAGCGAATCGGTAAATTTCAGATAATCCCCCGACTGATATCGCTCATAGTACGTTTCAAATACGCCGGGATGTTCGGCCATCTCCTGGCCGGCCAGCGCGTTTCCCATCTCACTTTCCAGCGACTGCATATCGAGGATCTCTCGCACGAAACAGACGCCGTCGATCGTTTCCTTTAAACCGACGATGTACTCTGCCTTCTCCGCCTCATTCTTTCCGGCCAGCTCGCTCACCAGCATTTTATAGGCAGAAAGCGGCGCCGTTTCCTCGTCCGGCAGGGTCGTGTACCACAGGAGGAACAGGTGGATGAAAAGCAGCACGCACACGGACAGCAGAAAACTTCTCTTTCTCCAGATCTTACTGAATTCATAGGGAATCAACCGCAGCATCGCTCTCCTCCTCTCCGAATATGTGCATATACACCTGTTCCAGATCGCGGCTCCCGCCAT
Organism: uncultured Eubacterium sp.; assembly: GCA_910579145.1. GTDB lineage: Bacteria > Bacillota > Clostridia > Lachnospirales > Lachnospiraceae > Eubacterium_F. The sequence continues at coordinate 656 of CAJTTQ010000098.1, read as the reverse complement.
ATTTGCAGCAGAGCGCATCCACCGTATCGCGGTTGATCAGGCTGCCGCCGCGGAGCAGCAGGATCTCATCCGCGACCGGCGCGATATCGGACACCACATGGGTGGACACGAGAATGATCTTATCCCCGGCCAGCGTTTTGATCTGCTCCCGCACGCGCACGCGCTCTTTCGGATCAAGTCCCGCCGTCGGCTCATCGAGTACGATCAGTTTCGGATCACCTAAGATCGCCTGAGCGATCAGGATCCGCTGTTTCATGCCGCCGGAATAGCCGCCGATGACCCGGTCCGCCGCCTGCTGCATGTTCACATACGAAAGCACCCGTTCGATCTCGGCGCGCACTTCTTTTTTCGGGATCCCCTTGAGCGCTGCCATATAGGACAGAAAACGCCTGCCGGAAAAACTGTTATACAATCCCTGCTGCTGGGGCGCGTACCCGATCAGGCTGCGGAAGCGCCCGCCCAGTTCCCGGATGTCGGCGCCGTCCCAAAGGACCCTGCCTTCTGTCGGCCTGATATTTCCGGTGATAATGTTCATCAGTGTGGACTTTCCCGCGCCGTTCGGGGCAAGTATTTATAGACAACCACCGCAACACCGCATAAATCAAGGCTTTTAAGAAACACGAAAACTAAACACGAAGCCCTATAATCACATGGTA
>CAJTTQ010000097.1 GCA_910579145.1 uncultured Eubacterium sp. | reverse complement strand
TAGATCCCGATCGCAAGATACAATAAACAGGTGATATCAAACAAAATCAATGAAAGCCAGTTAACTGTTGGAAATAATCCAATGCCTTTCTCAAGGGAATATAAGATTCCCGCAGCCTGACAGGCTCCAGGTACCGCCAGAAGAACGATCGTATATACTTTGTTAATATAATCTTCTAGTGCTGCAAATCTTTTTGTCTCCATTTCAAACACCTCGTAACTGTAATTTTCTGACTATATTATAGCTACTTCCTTTTACAAAATCAATCTTTTTTTGGAAAAATCAGGGGAAAAAGTACTCAGCAATTAGGAAATGGAGAATGAAAAAAGCCGGAATGTCTCATCGAACGACCTTCCGGCTTTACTAAACTTAAACTATTTACATCAATTTACATATTGAAACCTTCCAACCAGCTCCTTCAACACATTAGCCTGGCCCGTCAACTGTTCCGACGCCGCGGCGCTTTCTTCCGAAGTAGCCGTATTCGATTCGATCACCTCCGCAATCTGATTGATGCCTTCCGTGATCTGTGCGACTGCCATCGCCTGATTATCCGATGCCTCGGCAATCTCAGCCATAGAGTTGTTTACGAGTTTGACATTATCCACAACATGGAGCAGCGACTTCGCGGTAGAATCTGCCAGCTGCATTCCGTCTTCCACAGCCAGAATCGCGTTCTGGATCAGGTCTTTGGTCTTTCTGGCCGCTTCCGAACTTTGTTCTGCGAGCACGCCTACCTGGGTCGCGACTACGGCAAAACCTTTCCCATTTTCACCGGCCCTTGCTGCCTCTATCGACGCATTCAGTGCCAAAAGTGCCGTCTGGCTGGCAATCTCTTCTATGCTGCCGATAATTTCAGCGATTTTATTAGAAGCTTCTTTTATATTGTTCATCGCCTCTGTATTTTTCTTCATGTGTTCATTGCTCTCTAAAATCTGCTCACCCATATCAGCCACAACCCCTTTGGCATTGTCGGCATTTTTGGCATTTACAGTAATCTTTTCTGAGACTTCCGTAATCGTTGCTGTCAGTTCTTCGATGGCGCTCGCCTGATCGGTCGCTCCTTCTGCCAATTGCTGCGCTGCCCCGGACAGGTCGGTTGCTCCATTTTGTACATATTCCGCATTGCTATCAATTTCACCCATCGCCTGGCTCAGCGAGTCAACAATTTCCCGGAACGACTGGCTGATCTCCGCAAAATCTCCCTTAAAGTCATCTTCTACATTGATCAGGAAATTTCCACTTGAAAGTTCGGCCAAATGATCATCAATTTCCGTTATAACTCCCTTCAGATCCTGCACTGTTTCGGACAAACTACTCATCAACGTTGCCGTCTCATCATTTGTTTCCGGAATCCTTCAGCCAAAAGCTTTAGACGATCCACTACTGCCGCGATCGGTTTTACAACCATTTTGCCAAGAAGGACTCCATTTCTGATACCAAACGCAGTAAACGCAATCACAAAAATGACTGTAATCACAAGCGACAAATAGAACATACCTAAAAATTCATTCCGTACCGCAGCCACCCCGATACTCCATCCATTCATATCTTTCACTGGCGAGTAGGCAACTACCTTTGTTTTTCCCGCGTACGAATACGTACCTGTGCCGTTTTCACCGGCAACCATTTTTTTACAGATCTCACTGTACTTTTTCAGTTTAGAATTCTTCTCTCCCAAATGCAGGCTGTCCTCTACGCCGACGTTTTTCGAATCAATATCCGCTATCGTAATGCCGTTCGCATCGAGCATAAAGGCTGTTCCGCCCTCCCCTACTTTGATCGATCGCATAATTTCGTTCAGAAATTCACCGTTTGGAATGTAAACGACCGCCCCAACCGGAGTGGTACCAGGAATTCCATTTTCCCATAACGGAGCAGAAACCGCATAAGTAACCGCCTTTGTATCCTCATTATATGTAGGCGTAGAAACATATGTATCCCCCTTCATCGCTACCCTGAAATAATCCTGGTTTGAAAAATCGTTTCCTGAAATCACATCAATCCCTTTACTGTCTAACAGATAACCGCCCTGAAAATCATGATCCTCGATCCGCTGTTTCAGGATCGCCTCTTTTTCCTGTACTGTCTTTGTCGAGTCGGCCAGACGCGCGATGCTCCCCGTCTCATACGCGATCGCCGTGTACTATTTAAGCGCTGCCGCCACATAATCCGCGGCTATGTCCGAAGTACTGTTAATCGTGTTGGAAACTGCACTGATGGAAGAAATATAGCTTAAAATAGATGTAATCAGTCCTAAAAGAATACAACAGATTAAAATCGTTTGACCAAACCGTTTCGAAATCTTTTTTTCGATACTGACAAATTGTCCCTCCTTTTCCTCTTTTCTGTACCGCCCTTTTAGCTAGATTGTATCCTTTTGACTGAACGAAACCCAGGAGAATTTTTATGAAACTTCTAGATCATGCAGAATATCAAGCTGAATATGTGCTGAGCAGCACATTAACACATATCTAGGTACTATTATATCATAACTATAAAAAACTCTACTTTTTCATAAAAAATATATAAATTTTATTTGCTCCCTCGTAATAAAAAAGATCAGCTCCTGTAAAAACGCAACAGAAGCCGATCTTCTTTACAATCTTCCTTTATCACAGAACATGGAGAAATAAAGAATGCCTTCTACTGGAAAATCCGTCTTGCAAAGTTATACAATCCGTTTTTCCACGGGCCCCACCAGTGACCACCGGGCCAATTATAATAAATGTGGTCAAAACCGTTATTTTTCAAGGTAGTACTATACTGTTTCGGACTGTCGCCGACAACTGTATCACCATCACCTTCAACGATCATATACAGCGTATTCTTTCTGTACGCCTGCGGAATCGTAAGTGTCTGCGTTGTGAGAAGTCCTTCCTCTCTCCAGTATGGCAGCACTCCTACCGCCGGACAAAAGGCGCCTGTGTAAGCAAAATCATTCACCATTTTCACACCGATGTAAATGGCATTGCGTCCTCCCATAGAAAGACCGGCAATCGCTCTGTTGTCACGCCCCGGCTTTACAGGGTAGTTGCTCTCAATATACGGGATAAGGCTGGTTTTCAGATCGTCCAGCATACGGTTATACATCGCGAACTGCTCCAGCGAAAGATGCGCCGGATTCGCCTCACTTTTATGCCGTACACACTGATTCGGAAGAACCATGATCATCTCCTTTGCCGTCCCGGCAGCCACCATATTGCTGACGATCTCATTTGGCTTACCATCCAGCCATTCTACCTCACTTCCGCCGATTCCATGAAGAAGATATAATACCGGATATTTTTTAGAAGGATTATACTTTGGTGGAAGAATGACGGTAGCTTTTCGGTTCATTTCCGCCACATATGAGTAATATGTAACCGTCTTGACTTCGCCATAAGTTACGCCTGCCTTTTTCTGATCAAAATCCGCCGGTGCATTGTAATTCGAATCAATAAATGATTTCGGTTTGGAGTAGTCTGGATCCGCCGGCTCTTCTTTACCCGTATCGGAACCTGCCGCAGTCATGGATACCTCATCTACATAGAAAGAAATAAGGTCATCCGCAACCGGATTACTCTGAAAAGCAGTTTCGATAAATATTTTTGTGCTGGACAGATCGGCATCTGCCGGAATGGTATACGTTCCTTCGACCAGTCCCCAATTTCCTTTTGCCACATTAGCAGTTGCCATACTCCTTATCGTACTGCCATTTACGATACAGATATTAAAGATCTGCTGCGCCCTGCTGCCTTCTGTAAAATACACTCTTGCACTTACTTTGTATGTCTGGCCTTTTGCAACCTTTCCACTAATATCCTGCATCGGGCCAGCCCCTGTAGCCTTCCGATCCTTTGCCTGCATGGAGTGATTACCGCTGTACTTCGTAACATATCCCAGATTCAGCGTCGCTCCTCCAATGGTAGACCACTTGTCATATCCATTTTCAAAACCACCATTCTCAATGATCGACACAACTTCCTTCATGGAAATATCGTCCACATAAAAAGTCATCAGATCTTTGGCCGGTGCTGGTTCCTGTACCCAGGGCGTTTCGATGAACACCTTTACATTCGATAGATCCGCATTTGCCGGAATGGTATACGTTCCGTCAATGGTTCCCCACTCTCCTTTTTTGGCCGTCACCGTCCCGATATTCTCATAGGTCCCGTCGCCGTAACCGAGAGTCATAAGAAACGTTTTTTCTGCTGGATAATTTGCACTATTCGGATCACTGTTATCCTGTTTGTACTGAACCTGTGCCGATACATGATAGGTTTTACCGGCCTGTACCCTTCCAGTAATATTCTGGCATGGTCCCGCACCAGTACTCGTTCTGCCGGATACCTTTAAGCCCAAATTTCCGCTCGTCTTCGTATAATAAGCCAGGCTCAGTTCCGCACCGTACTGTCCCGTCCAATCTGTGAGCGCATTTTCAATGTCGCCATTCTTGATCACTTCTGTACTATTTGCGTGCGCTGTCTGAACACCGAATACACAAAGAAACACAACGCACAATGTAAAAGCTGCAACCTTCACGATTTGTTTCATTTTCCTAATTACCTCCAATACGTAATGATACTCTTCTCTGTTACTCCTGTTACTTTTGTTACTTCCCCTTTGTTTCTCCGATTACATTCTGTGAACCAGTCCTATATTTCCCGATACATCACCTCTCTTCTCATGCCATAGCCATGCGGGAAACTATACCATTCAGTGTGGTTCCCGTTTGCAGGCCAACGCACATAAAATATTAGATCAATTATTATAAGGTATTGTAGCAAAAGATCTATCAAATCGCAATAGAGCAATAGTTTCCGTCCGTTATCGGGACCACCTATATTTATAACAATAGTGGACGTCGTAACGATCGTAACATGAAAAAACCGCATGGTATTGTCACATAACAACCCATACGGATTTTTATTCTTTCTTGTCGGATTATTTTTCAATAATTGTTCAGGCTTTTCCACTTCTCCGCATCCTGTGTAGAAACCGGTTCACCTGACTCCAGAACGCGCTGGATCCTAAACTGCAGCTCCTCATCGACAAAAGGTTTCAATATATAATCACAAATGCCAAGCTTTGCACTTTCAATAACCGTCTTCTTATCCTCGGCACCAGTCAGCATGATTACCGGAATATCAGACCGGTCTTTCATCTTGCGTATATCCCGCAATGTCTCAATACCATCCATCGGATTCATCCGAATATCCAAGAGGATCAGATCCGGTTTTTCCTCCTGCAGGTATTTGATCGCCCGCATACCAGAATTCGCAGTGATCACCTCATAATCTTTCTGCAAGATTTCTGATATCCTCGATAACGTAATTGCTGTATCATCCACAGCCAAGATCCGCTTTTTTGAACTTCCATTTTCTGTCTGATTCATTTTCTTTATTGTCCCCTTTCCAGTCTGCTTAAAAGCTGACGTAACAGTTCTTCCACATAATCATCTTCAAACAGCTTTAGCTGCTCTTGTATTTGAGTAAGACTCTCCTCCACATCGTCTGGAATGCTGTGGAGCAGTATTGCCTCAACTGTACCGGCGCACTCCTTTGAACGAAATTTTTCGAGCTGGCCGAGCGCTGTTCCCACCTGTTCTTTTAACTCCTGTGAGGACAGCGGCGGGAGTTTTTCAGCCTGCGTACCACTTCGACGGCTGCGATGCAAAAACTCTCCTATGTTTTTCAATAGTTTTTCATATTCTTCCAGCAAATATGGCAATTGCTGGCTGATATATTCGGTATCACCCCTTGTTGCAGCGTTTTCCTGTTCTCTCGCCATACTAGAAACATCCATCGCTCCAATATTTGCCGAAGCGCTTTTTAACCCATGCACTTCAACCTGGTAGTGCGAAAGATCGGATCCAGCAAGATCCCGTAAGAGATCTGGCTTTCGTTTTCCATCCAGATAATAGAGCTCCAACAAATCCTTAAATGCAGTCTCATCGCCTGAAAAAAATCGCATGGCAGCGTTCATATCCACCCCTTCGATCTGAAAAACATCTGGATTAAGGGCAATATGTTCCTCTCCGCGATCTCTCGTCGTTCTTTTCTCTTCGGGAACCCATCGGAGCAGAAGCTGATTCAATTCCTTTCTGTCAAGAGGTTTCGCTATAAAATCCTGAAAACCACAGCCTAAAAAACGTTCCCGCATGCCTTCCATCACATTGGCAGTCAGCGCGATGATCGCAGGGAAAGTACCGTTCTCTCCACAATCGCTGCGTATTATGTCCACCGCCTCAATACCATCCATGACAGGCATCATATGGTCCATAAATATCATATCATAACGGTGGGAACGCACCAGTTCGATCGCCTCTGGACCGCTTCCCGCCTCCGTTAAGTCAAAATCATAGTTTTTTAAAAAACCTTTGGCAACCTTACGGTTGACCGCATTATCATCTACGATAAGTACCTTCACATCCGGTGCGGCAAATGTTTCCACTATGTCCGCCTCCGTCTGCAAAACCTCCGGCACCTCTGCGATCGAACGTCTGTCTACTATTTTTTGGGGAATGGTGATAGTGACTACGGTCCCTTCGCCATATGTACTATCCACATGGATACTACCGCCCATCAGCTCTACCAAATGTTTCACAATGGCCAAACCTAATCCGGTCCCCTCCACACTTCGGTTCCGTCTCGCATCGACCTGTCGGAAATCTTCGAAAATCTTTTCGAGATCTTCTTTTTGAATGCCGCATCCTGTATCTTCCACACAAAAAGTAAGCAGTTCTTCTTCACCATTCTCACACGGTTCTCCGGAAACGCTTGCGCGCACATATCCCTCTTTTGTAAATTTAATCGCATTGTTCAAAATATTGATCAATATCTGCTTGATCCGCCCCTCATCGCCATTGTAGCGGCACGGTAATGTATTGTCGCAATCATATTTCAGAACAAGACCCCGTTTCGAGGCAGCCATATCCATCATGCTCACTACCTCACCCACCACAGTCTTAAGATGGTAATCCGTATGTATGAGTTCCATTTTGCCTGCCTCAACCTTTGACAGATCCAAAATATCATTGATGATCGTCAATAGATTCTTCGCCGCGGACTGCACATCTTTGGCATGAGAATAAATTTCATGATCCCTGCACTCCTCCATGATAATGTCATTCAATCCGATAATAGCATTCATCGGAGTACGTATCTCATGGGACATATTTGCCAAAAACTCACTTTTTGCTATGCTCGCTTTCTCTGCCTGCATCCTCACCTGTTTGATCTCATGGATATAAGCTTTGATATCCGTCATATCCAAAATCAGGACGACGCATCCCTGCTTTCGTCCATTTTCATCTATGATCTGCTTGCCGTGACTTTCATAGTGCCGGTCATTGATCGAAAAACTATATGGGCCATCTTCCCGGAGCATCTCTTCCCGGAAATCCTCCAAAACCCGTATATTCTCTCCCAGCTTATGGGCCTGCAGACTGTTAAAGATACTGGCTGCCGCCCGGTTATAGCTGACCAGCCGATCATGGTCATCTAACGCAATTACCCCGTCACCCAGATTTTCAAGAACCTTCTCCGCCGCCAAATATCGAAAATCGTAATTTCGCCTGCTCCACACAACAATAACCACCATGGACATGGCGAGTGCCAGTGTCACCGGCGTAAAATCAAATGCTATTATGAATTTAAACATATAAGCTGCCAAAACTAGAACCGGCAGCGAAGAAATGCCGAGAATTGTCCAGTATTGACGATTGATCTGCCGGTCTGAGCGCAGCCGGATCGCCCGGATCAGCGTATGAATACAGAGAGCATACGGGATCAGGATCCGACTTATCAAAAAGACAACATATAATGGGCCATAAGTAATACTGACATAATGATGCCCGCCTGTCGCTGTCATCCACTGAACATCACGATAAAATGAACCGTTCCAGTTAACAAATACTGCGGGCAGAACTAAAAGACTAATTGCCCCAAGGACTCTTAAAAACAACTTGGGAGGAGTCATATAACAGTATATGTAGATAAACCAGCAGTAACACAAAGGAACAAACGCCGAACCGACATTTTCCACCTTCACGGCTGTCAGTGCCGCCTCAACATTTGGCGCGGTCAGCTCTAACAAATAGCCCACATTCTGCACCAGTGAGCCACACATGATCAAAATCAGCAATTTTTGTTCCCTTGCCCCATCTCCATTCAATAAAAGCATTAAGGCGACAAAGATCAAAAGGATTCCGATACACTCTAATGCTATAACATAAGTCACCATAGTTTACATCAACCTATATGAATATATTCTAACGATTTATCTGTACCGTTCTTTATAATATTATATTTTTCCTATTATGTCAAGAAATTCATAGAAAAGAACTCCCAACACAAAAAAACCTGTAAACACTCAGGCCTACAGGACTTTTTACTCTTTTCTTTCGTTGCCGTATTTTCTTTACACATTAACTCCCCGAGTAGGGCTCGAACCTACGACAACACGGTTAACAGCCGTGCGCTCTACCGACTGAGCTATCGAGGATCATTCTCTCCCCTGCACCTTCAAAACTACACATCGACTTTCTCCATTCCATGAACTCAAGGTCAAGCCTTCGACCTATTAGTATCTGTCAGCTTCACATGTTACCATGCTTCCACCCCAGACCTATCCACCTCGTCGTCTTC
>CAJTTQ010000096.1 GCA_910579145.1 uncultured Eubacterium sp. | reverse complement strand
TATATTGATATTGGATATAATCATAAAAATATAATTTCAGCAGGGGCAATAGTCCCTAAAAGATTTTCCTGAAAAATAAAAAATTTAAAGAGAGGACGAGAGAGATGGGAAAGATTATTGGTGATGGTATTACATTTGACGACGTTTTATTGGTACCAGGATACTCGGAAGTCATACCGAACCAGGTTTGCCTGGAAACTCATCTGACGAAGAATATCAAGTTGAATATTCCGATGATGAGCGCGGGCATGGATACGGTTACGGAATACCGCATGGCGATCGCGATGGCACGCCAGGGAGGTATCGGCATCATACATAAAAATATGACGATTGAGCAGCAGGCAGATGAGGTGGACAAGGTAAAGCGATCGGAAAATGGTGTTATTACAGATCCCTTTTATCTTTCTCCTGAACATTCACTTGCAGATGCCAACAATCTGATGGCAAAATTCCGTATTTCTGGTGTCCCGATCACAGAGGGGAAAAAGCTGGTCGGAATCATTACGAACCGCGATCTGAAATTTGAGACGGATTTTTCAAAGAAGATCAAGGAGAGTATGACATCTGAGGGACTTGTAACGGCGCTGGAAGGTATTACGCTTGAGGAGGCAAAGAAGATCCTTGCGGACGCGAGAAAGGAAAAGCTTCCCATCGTGGATAAGGATGGAAATCTGAGCGGCCTGATCACGATCAAAGACATCGAGAAGCAGATCAAGTATCCTCACTCGGCGAAAGATTCACAGGGACGCCTTTTGTGCGGCGCGGGCGTCGGAGTCACGGCAAATATACTGGAGCGGGTTGATGCGCTGGCAAAAGCAAAAGTGGATGTGATCGTCATCGATACGGCGCACGGACATTCTGCAAATGTCCTGAAGGCGGTGAAAATGGTGAGGGAAGCGTATCCGGATCTCGATATCATCGCGGGAAATGTAGCGACCGGGGAGGCCACAAAGGCGCTTATCGAGGCCGGCGTCAATGCGGTGAAAGTCGGAATCGGGCCAGGATCTATATGTACGACACGCGTAGTTGCAGGTATTGGAGTGCCTCAGGTGACGGCGATCATGGATTGTTACGAGGTGGCGAAGGAATATGGCATTCCGATCATCGCAGACGGCGGGATCAAATATTCCGGGGATATGACGAAAGCGATCGCGGCCGGAGCCAATGTCTGCATGATGGGAAGTATCTTTGCTGGATGTGATGAGAGCCCGGGAACATTTGAACTGTTCCAGGGAAGAAAATATAAAGTATACCGTGGTATGGGATCGATCGCGGCGATGGAGAACGGAAGCAAAGACCGTTATTTCCAGCAGGATGCCAAAAAACTCGTACCGGAAGGCGTGGAAGGACGCGTGGCTTACAAAGGTACAGTAGAAGATACGGTATTCCAGCTGATCGGCGGGATCCGTTCTGGTATGGGTTACTGCGGCGCGAAAGACATCGAATCGCTAAAAGAAAACGGAAAATTTGTAAAGATTTCTGCGGCAGCGCTCAAAGAAAGCCATCCGCATGATATTCATATAACGAAAGAGGCTCCGAATTACAGTGTGGAATAGAAGCAAACGAATTGTCAGCAGGAAAAGGAAAGGACTGTATACTGTGATCGTCAGTATCGCAGTCCTTCTTCTTATCATACTAAGTATTATGTTCCGAAGTATCAGCGAGAAAAGACAGGAACAGAGGGCAATAGAGGAGGCGCAGGCGCTCATGCCTGCCGGGATACAGGACAATTTTCTGGAACCAAATGAGTTTTCCAGACCGGGTACGGCACTCGGAGAGGTGCACGGGGTCGTCATTCACTATACGGCAAATCCAGGCACTGGAGCAGAGGCGAACCGGAATTATTTTAATAATCTGCCAAAGATCAATAAAAAGAAGGAATCGAAAACCTATGCGAGCAGCCATTTCGTCATCGGGATCGAGGGAGAGATCGTGCAGTGTATCCCGCTAAATGAGATCGCTTATGCGTCCAATGACAGAAATGTCGATACGATATCCATAGAATGCTGCCACAAGCGAAAGAGCGGTAAATTTACCGATGCTACTTACCTATCGCTCGTGCAGCTCACGGCTTATTTGTGTAAAAAATATCAGCTCACGGAAAAGAATGTCATCCGCCACTATGATGTGACGGAAAAGATCTGTCCGAAATACTTTGTAGACCATGAAGATGCGTGGCAGCAATTTTTGGCTGATGTGGCCGCAAAACTTACATAATATACGACCGTCGCATCAGGCGTTACTCGCCTTTGCTTTTTTTGGTTTTGTTTTAAATTTTGAAATGGCGCTGCCGAGATGGTCCGCGCGCTCGACCAGCTGGGAAGAAGCGTCGTTTAGCGAGGTAAGTGCCTCGGACTGTTTGTCAGTGCCGGTGGCAACCGATGTAACGGATGCCAGCGTCTCTTCGAGGATTGCCGAAATGTTTTCCATCGCTTTCAACGTAGAAGAGCCGGAAATTTCCATATCTTTGGAACTGCTCTGGATGCTTTCCAGATTTTCGGAAAGCTTTTCGATGCGCAGTTTCAGCTCCTGGAACGATTGCGCGGTATCGGCAACGGCCTCTACCTGTTCTTCCACGATCTCCTCCGCGGACTCCGCTGTTTTTACCGCTTTCTTTGTGGCGACGGTGATCTCGTTTACTATGTCAGAGATTTCACCGGCAGACGTCAGGCACTGGTCGGCCAGTTTACGGATCTGGTTTGCCACGACAGAGAACCCTTTTCCGGCAGAACCAGCTCTTGCGGCCTCTATGGACGCGTTCAGAGAGAGCAGGTTCGTTTCCTGCGCAATGTCATTGATGCTGCTCAGGATCAGGCCGATGTTACGGGAATGAGCGGAGAGCTGGTTGATCGTGAGGATGATGTTCTCCGTGATCTCGGTTGTCGATTTTGTCTTTTCATTTAGATTGTCCATCGTCGTAATACCGGAGGCGATCGCATCCTGCGTGGAGGCGGCGATGCTTCCGATCTCATTTGCGTTTTCATTGACATTATTGATCTTGCCAAACAAACTGTCCATCTCGGTCAGGCAGGCAGTCGCGCTCTCGGTCTGATCCCCGACGCCGGTTTCCACCTCGTGTATCGAAGTCTGGATATCTTTCGTCGTCTGCGAGAACGTAGTGGAAGAGGAGTCCACTTGGCTCAGGGAGACGGTAAGAGCTTCGTATACCGATTCGACTTCCATGATCAGGCCGCGTATATTGGCGAGCATGTCATTACAGCTCCCATACAAAAGCGCGAATTCATCCCGGCGTTTTGTCCGGAATTCGACGGTGAGATCCCCGTGCGAAACTTTGTCAAGCTCGTAGATGGTCGCGTTGATCGACTTGCTAAAGCCTTTCGAAATCAATGTTCCGACGATAATGGCGATGAGACAGGAAACGAGCACGAGTATGATCGTGATGACCCGTATGCTGTTTGCCGAAGCCACGATCAGGGAAGACGGGACGAGACTGCAAAGCATAATGCCGGTCGTGCCGAGCTTTTGATAGGTAAACAGATAGGAACTTCCGTCATACCGCACATAGCTTGAACCGCTTTCCTGCTCGGAATTCAAGGCGTCCTGATAGAATTCCTGACTGGTATAGACCGGTTCGGACACGGCGTCGGAGGCATTGTCGGAGTCGGTGCCATCTTCGGTATCAGTGACAAGCGTCCGTCCTTCGATCGTAAATTCTTCCCCGTTCCCCGTGATCAGTCCGACGTAGCTGCCTTCTCCGAGGTTTAAGTCCCTCAAAATGTTCATGATGGCATCTTTGCGGATGTCAACGATGATCACGGCGTCGCTTGTGGATGAGAGGTCGTGCGCCACGCGGAGCAGATAGTCACTGCTGCTGACGGATAGGATGTTGTCGAGCTCCGGGACAGTTCCGCTCCAGTGATAGCTGGTCGTATTCCCGGTTACCTTTTTTCCGAGTTCGGTTTCAAGAAACGTGCTGTATAACCCGGTCGTACCTGCGTCGATCTTTGTATAATCTTCCGTTGTCACTGCCGTGGCGCGAAGTCTCGGCTGCGAACTGATGATGTTCTGGTTCTCTTTGAAAATAAAAATATTTCCGATAAACTGGTTGGCAGCCACTTTATTGCTGACGGAAGTGTTTAATGTGGCGTAGGCATCCTGCTCGTTATCGCCCGCCTCATCTATGATCTGTTTGGCCTGTTCGTACTCCCGATAGGCGTCAGACATTTCCTTATAAGCTTTGTAAAACCCAAGAGACCCCTCTCTCTGCCGGTCCACGTCTGCCTGTGCCTTTTCATACTTTTTCTTTAGCGTATTGGCTGTTTCCAGCTGGGTTTCGTTTGTACTGAATTCACCCGAGTAATAGTCGCCCAGCTGCGTGTCCAAAAGATACACGTTCATGTCCGATTCAATATTAGAAAATACAAAAGAAAAGTATTCTTTCGCCATATTCATCGTCTGCGTGATGGCAGATTCGTAACTCTCGTTCAGCGCATGGGAAGAGCGGGTGAAGGAGACGATGCCAAGTAAAATGATCATTATGACGGGAATGATGAAACATCCGATCAGTTTCGTCTGAATACAAAACTGCGGAAGGATCTTCACATTTCCGTCCAACAGAGGTTCTTCTTTTTCCTCTCTGCGCGGTATGAATGTGGAGATGGTCTTTGCCATCTTGGTCACGCGTTTTCCGGTACTGGATAATCTGCCAGATATGACCGCGGGCTTGATCCGCTTGGGCCGGATTTTTTTAAGCTTTCCTTTAAAAGCGGGTGTCCGGCTTTTTTTGGGAGCGGCCGGTGTGGGTTCCTGCGCAGCGTCAGATTCTTTTTTGTTTTTAGTCCGTGGCTTCTGACGCAGTTTTTCCAACCATTTGAATTCTTTTTTTGGTTTCTTTTCATCTTTTTTCATCGTACGCCTCATTTCTGCGCACATTGCTCTCAAAAAGAACATGTTTGTTCTAAGAACAATTTGTTCTTAGAACAATGTGTTCTTTGTGTCCGGTGCGCACAGACACAAATCTGCTTCGGCCATCACCTGTGCGGGGAAGATGCCGCTTGGTATAAGGTTAGATGAGTAAATGTAATTCTTTACCGGATCCTTCGTATTTGCGGGTAACTATACCGGCAGATCCCATCATCCGTTTGGCGGATATGACACTTGCTGTTTCTGAATATTTGTCTTCGAGGTAGATCACTTCCCGGATACCGGACTGGATCAGCGCTTTCGTGCACTCATTGCAGGGGAAGAGCGTGGTGTAGATCCTGGCCCCTTTTAATTTAAATCCAGAGTAATTGAGCAGGGCGTTCAGCTCCGCGTGACATACGTACAAATATTTTGTGTCGAGTGGTTCGCCGCTATTGTTCCACGGATATTCGTCATCACAGCATCCGCAGGGCATTCCGTTATATCCGACAGACAGTATTTTATTGTCAGCGTCGACGATACAGGCCCCCACACGGGTGTGTGGATCCTTGCTCCGCTCGGCTGACAGAAGGGCAATTCCCATAAAATACTGATCCCATGAAAGATAATCGGTATTTTTCATACGTTCCCTCTTTTCTGCGCCGTTGTCCGCGCAATTATGTAACTACGTTAAATTGTACCATTTTTTTGGGTTTTTGTAAACCGTTCTGCAATAAAAAAGGGCGCGCAAAAAGCGCACGCCTTTCGTTCGAAACCGTATAGACTATGACGGATGATCGATACGGTTTACTCGTATGAAACTTAAGCAAGTTTATTTACGGCAACGGTCAGACGGGATATTTTTCTGGCCGCATTGTTTTTATGATAAATTCCCTTCCGGGCAGCCTTGTCGATCGTGGATACTGCCTGTGTCAATGCTTCTTTCGCAGCAACTTTATCATTTGCCGCAACAGCAGCGTCTACTTTTTTGATCGCCGTTTTTACTGTGGAACGGATTGCTTTGTTTCTGTCAGCTCTTTTCTGTGAAACAAGGATTCTTTTCTTTGCAGACTTAATATTTGCCAATTGTAACACCTCCATCTCAAAATTATTGTAAGATACGATGTCTGGTTAAACGGACACGGACATTAACACAAACATACTTAAAATATAATAGTACAAAACGAAGGAGGTGTCAATACATAAAATAAAAAAATTGGGTAAATCTAGTTATTATCTGAAATCGTTTGTTTGGGAGGCTGGAGAGACTATGGCTGAGAAAATTACAGATCTTGCGCTGGAGATCCGGGAGAGTTTTCCGCGGAACAATGTGGAGATCAAAGGCGTCGTGCTGGAAAAACACTTTGACAGGGAAGCGGGGGCACACATTACGACCGTTCACATCAAGGATGAGCGTGGGAGCCGGGCGATGAAAAAACCGAGGGGACGCTATGTGACGATCGAGTCGGACGATATGCCGAAAGACGACGCGGAGAAAGAGAGCCTGCTACTTTGTATCGCGAGGGAGCTGGAAAAAATGGTGGAGGGACTGCGCCAGAAATCGGTCCTGATCGCCGGACTCGGGAACCAGCATGTGACGAGCGATTCCCTCGGCCCGCGGATGGTCGAGTGTATTTTTGTGACGCGCCATTTCAAACGGGAATTTGGGGAACTGTTCATGGAAGAAAATGAATACGGGACCGTGAGCGCCATCGCGCCGGGCGTCATGGCGCAAACCGGAATGGAGGCCGTGGAGATCTTAGAAGGGATCATCGAGAAGACGTCGCCGGACGTCGTGATCGTCGTCGACGCGCTTGCTGCCAGGAGCATGTCGAGGCTGTGCACGACGGTACAGCTCACCGACACCGGCATCAGTCCCGGATCCGGGATCGGCAACCACAGGAGCGCGCTGTCGAGGGAGAGCCTGGGTATTCCGGTGATCGCCATCGGTGTGCCGACCGTCGTGGATGCCAAAACGATCATCAGCGACCACCTGGAGAAAGTGCTCACAAAGCAGGGGTACAACGAAGACGAGATTGACGCGTTCATACGGGAAGTGTTTCAGGATGAGATGGATAACCTGTATGTCACGCCGAAAAATATTGATGAGTCCGTCGCTATTATCGCAAAGGATCTGGCTAAAATACTGAACCACTGCCTGCAGAAAAAAGCAATCATGTCATAAATAAAAAGAAAGGCGCTATACATGATAATAGGGATCCGTGCGGTCAGGGCGCGGATGATCAGGAGAACATGGGGGGAAGACGGTGAAAAAAGGGTTTTCAAAAATAATGTTGTCGATCGGGGCAATCGCGTTACTCTTTTATCTGGAGTGCATGGATAGCGGTTATAAAAATACCGTTTTGGAACAAATAGGAATCTCTCTGTATGAAAGCGGGCTGCTCGCTTCCAAAATGGAGCAGGGGCCTGTGTTTTTACGGCTGGCGATGGGAAACCAGTTCTTCTTTTCGACGGCCCGGTCGGAGAAACTGGCGAAGAAAAGCCTGATCTACCGCGAGAATCAGAGTGGGACACAGGGAACCGGGGAGCAGCTTGCCGAGGCGGAGAATGAGGCAAAACTGTACAGTTCCGGGGACGCGTCGGCGGTCGCGGGAGAAAACCTCGCCCAGGTGCAGGCGATGGGCGGATCCGGCATGGCGGCCTATGTCAATAAGCTCCGGGAGACTAAAGATGTCAATTATCTGTGGAACCATTTCTATATTATTGATTCCACAACTTCAGTGAAGAAAAATCTGTTTCCGGTGGAAGAGATGCTAAAGAGGAATATGACATTGAAGCAGAAGCCTGGCAAGAAGCAGATTTTGATCTATCATACGCACGGGGCTTCGGAGGCATTCGCGGACAGCCAGAAGGGGAAGGAATCCGATTCGATCGTGGGAGTCGGAACGGAGCTTGCAAAAGAACTGGAAAAGAACGGGTACGGCGTCTATCACGACAAGACAAAATATGACCAGATCAACGGGACGATCGACCGGAGCAAAGCATATAACGAATCGCTGGAAGGCATCGGGCGGGCGATGGCGGGAAATCCAGATATCCAGGTGACGATCGATCTGCACCGGGACTCGGTGGGGAAAAATAAGCAGACGTATACGATGATCGATGGGAGGCGTACGGCGATCGTGATGTTCTTTAACGGCATGAGCCGATCAAAGTCCGGGCCGATCGACTATTTACATAATCCGAATCTCGAGGCGAACCTGTCTTTTAGTTTGCAGCTGAAATGTCACGCGATGGAGACATATGAGGGATTCACCAAACCGATCTATTTGAAAGGATACCGTTATAATCTGCATATGGCAGAACGTGCACTATTGGTAGAATTAGGAAATGAGAATAATACGGTGGAGGAGGCAAAAAACGCAGCGGCCCCACTGGCAAAAGTGATCGCGGATGTTTTGAAAGGAGAAGTAAATGGATTTTAGAACCGCCGATGGGAATCGTTCCAACTGCCTCCCTGGTGCGTGCCGTCAAGCGTTCTTGCTATGACACATAAGGCGTTTACTTCGTCGTCGCTCAGGCATTTGGCGTACTGGACAAGCCGGTGGATCTGGGGAGAGAAGTAAGTTCTTCTCCTGTCATTTTTTTCAAAGAGTAATTGGCATGGGATTTCGAGCTCCTCTGCGATGCGCAGCAGGGTATCCGCTTTAGGATTGTTTAGTCCGCGCTCGATTTTACCTATAGTTCCAGTTGCGAGTCCGGCCTGATTGGCCAGCTGTTCCTGGCTGATTTTTTTTGCTTCGCGGAAGTGGCGGATCTGAAGTCCGATCAATCTGAAATCGTGGGTGTTCACGGCATGAAGCCTCCTATCTCAAAATTTGAAATTTGTCAATACATCTCTCCGATATATTTTTGAAATTTATCTCAATACCTTTGCAGG
>CAJTTQ010000095.1 GCA_910579145.1 uncultured Eubacterium sp. | reverse complement strand
AGCTTAAACAATGAGAGGGAGAAGTCCCAACTGGCTGTTGGGTACTGAAACCCTACACTTATATATTAGGAGGAGATTGAGGGGATGCACAGTAAAGGAGACCAGCTTCAATTTGTGATAGCGGATTCCAAGCCGGTTAAAGTAAAGGTACAGGATGGAAAGAAGGAAAAGAAAGTGACTATGAAACGTCAATATATCTGTGTAAGCAACAAGTAGGCAGGAGGTCAGGAAAATGAACAATCATATCCGAATAACGACGATGTGTTTAATGATGCTAGTTTGTGGTATCCTGTTCGGAGTGGTAAAAACGGTTCAGGCCGAGACATACGGAGGGGAATGCGGTGAGGATGTATACTGGAACTACGACACAGAAACGGAAGAGTTCAAGATAAGTGGAAACGGGGCGATGACTTCTGCCCCGTGGAAAGATGCGGATAATTCTCAATATGGAAACGTTAGTTTCTATGATTATGAATTGAAAGTGGTTATTGAAAAAGGAATAACCTCTGTGGTTGATGATGCCTTTTACTTTCTAGATGTAAAAGAGGTGATTTTGGGGCCAGATGTGGTTGAAATAGGCGAGAGTGCATTTTCAGCAACTAATCTCAAGAAAGTGTCTTTTTCGGATTCAGTCAAAAAGATTGGTAAATGTGCATTTAGGAGTACTTATATTAAAAGCATCGACTTGAAAAACGTTGAGGAGGTCGGGGAACGAGCATTTGAGGAATGTGGTAATCTTGAAAAAGTCGTCTTTGGACAAAATCTCAAAAGTATTTCCAAAGAAGCCTTTGTGGATTGTCTTAATCTGAAAGAAATCGAATTCCGCGGCGGGGCCCCGAAAGTTGCAAAGTCGGCGTTCAAAGACGATCGATTTTTAAAAAAGATCATCAACCATTCAAATGTTAGCATCCCGATTCAAAACCTGGATAAAGACCTGTTCTGGTATCAGGACGGAAAAAAAGTCACAAGCGTGTCACCGGGAAAGACGGCAAAGAGCAAAGGCCGTCTCTTCCGGGTCAAATACAAAGACCTACAGGGAAAAATTCAGGGGAAACTACCAAAAAGCTACCGATATACGGAAGAAAAAGCACTTCCGACCAAAGGAAAGCGAAAAGGATATTTTTTCTATGGATGGAGTATGGATGGAATGTGGCTCAGTGCCCTGGATAACCTCAGGGGAAACCTGACGCTCCGTCCAATCTGGATAAAATATAATATTTCAAAACTCAATGACAAAAAAAGGGTGTTTCATTTTGGAATCAGCAAAAAATACCAGTATTTTGACGGCAGTATGGGACAGATCCGTTACTCGGAGCATCGAAATATGAAAAAATCGAAGAAAGAAGTTGACTCCAGTTCGTGGAAAGGAAGTATTACGCTGAGAGGTTTGAAAAAGGGGAAGAAGTACTATGTGCAGTTTCGTACAGTGGAGGAAGACTATGAAACTCCGTGGAGTAATTCGATCGTTATTCAGAATTAAGTCTGAAAAAAGCTAAGTAGAAAAGGGGTTGGTCGAATGAATAACTATATCCGGATAACGACGATGTGTTTTATACTGCTTGTCAGTGCTGCCCTGTTCGGAGTGGCAGAAACGGTTCAGGCCGAGACCTATAGCGGTAAATGCGGTGAAGATGTATACTGGAACTATGACAGCGAAGAGGAAGTGTTCCGGGTAAGTGGAAATGGGGCGATGACATCCGCACCATGGATGCATGGGAGTGAAGATTATGATGCCAAATATGGTGACATTACGTTCTATGACACAAAAGTAGTCATTGAAAAAGGGGTAACCGCTGTCGTTGACGAAGCTTTTTATTTTCGGGGTATAAAAGAGGTTGTTTTTGGGCCGGATGTAGTGGAGATTGGAGAGAGAGCATTTTCTACAACCAATCTTAGCAATATTTCTTTTTCAGACTCAATTAGAAAGGTTGGAAAATGTGCTTTTGACGTTACCCGTATAAGGAGTATCGACTTGAAAAATGTGGAGGAGGTCGGTGAACGGGCATTTGAGGGATGTGGCAATTTGGAAAAGGTTGTTTTTGGAGAAAATCTCAAGACAATTTTCAAAGGGGCCTTTGCGGATTGTCTTAATCTGAAAGAAATCGAATTCCGCGGTGGTGCACCAAAAATCGCAAAGTCGGCGTTCAAGGACGATCGCTTTATGAAGACGATCGTCAACCATTCAAATGTAAGCATCCCGATTCAAAACCTGGATAAAGACCTGTTCTGGTATCAGGACGGAAAAAAAGTCACAAGCGTGTCACCGGGAAAGACAGCAAAGAGCAAGGGCCGTCTCTTTCGGGTCAAGTATAAAGACTTACAGGGAAAGTTTCAGGGAAAACTTCCGAAAAGCTATCGGTATGCGGAGGATAAAGCACTTCCGACCAAAGGAAAGCGAAAAGGATACTTTTTCTATGGATGGAGCGTGGATGAACTCTGGCTCAATGATTTGTGTGATATACGAGGGGATCTGACGCTCCGCCCAATCTGGGTCAGGTATCATCTGACAAAAATGAACGGCAATAAGCGAAAGTTCAGTTATGAAATCAGTAAAAAATATGAATATTTTTACTGTCGTACGGCACAGATCCGTTATGCCGATAATAAGAAAATGAAAAAGTCAAAATTGATATGGGAGGAAAACTTGTGGCGTGGGAATGTCACGTTAAAAGGTTTGAAAAAGGGTAAAAAGTATTACGTGCAATTTCGGACGAAAGATGAAAGTTCGGTTTCGCCGTGGAGCAATCCCATCGTCATTCAAAATTGAGTTCTGAGTCCGTAATGCTGAGAAACAAACAAAATACGAAATTCGAAAGGAGGAAGAAAGATGGTTTTATTTATTCCAAACTGGTTTGACTGGATCAAGCGCATGATAGGAGGAAAGTGATCCGAGTTCGAAGTGATAGGGAGAAACATATGTTACGCATAGCAATAATAGAAGATGAAGAAACATGGCAGCAGTTTGCGATTCGTGAAATACAAACATACTACAGAGAAAAAGAACGACCTGAAATCGACTGTTTCCAAACCGGAGAAGCATTCCTGCAGGCAGACCGCAAATATGACATATTGTTCATGGATATTGAGCTGCCAGGGGAGGATGGCTTTGCCATTTCAGAAAAGTATACTGGGCGTCACGGTGATGTGATCCTGATTATCATGACAACCCACACGGAAATGAGCAGGAAGGGGTATCTGGTCAATGCGTTCCGCTACGTGGATAAATTCCATCCCGAAGAAATGGAAGAGGCGCTTCGAAGTGCAGAGAAGAAACAGAGACAATGGAAGCTGCTATCGCTTCCCGTTCCCAGACATGGTGAGGTTAAAGTGAGGTGCCGGGACATTTTGTATTTTGAGTCAGTTGATCATAACCTGAAGATCCAAACCGTAACCGATCTGTTTGTGCTCCGGGATAAGCTGGAAGTATTTGCTTCAAAATTAGAAGGATTGGGATTTTTCCAGACCCACCGCTCCTTTTTGGTAAATATGGACCATGTCATAGACTTTAGCACAAGGGATATCCACATGAGTGACGGGAAAACGATTCCCGTCAGCAGAAAACGATACAAAGAGTTCCAAGAGGCATATTTTCAATGGAAATTTGAAAATGCAAATGGATAGGGAAATGAATAGAGAAGAAGCAATCACCGCTAGAAAATTTATTTTCTGCTTGATGTAAGCGCCTGTTTGTGCTATAATTTTTAGGTACATTTTTAGAAAAGGAGATTTTCGTAATGAATAGTAAGGTAAAAGGCTTTCTTCAGATATTACTCATACTTCTTGTGACCGCCGCCATGGGAGTGGTTGCGTATGTTGGTATCGGTCAGGGCCATGCGTTGAGCGCGAAAAACATCCGCCTTGGTTTGGATCTTGCCGGTGGTGTCAGCGTTACGTATGAAGCGACGAAGGAAAATCCAACGGCACGGGAAATGAATGATACTGTTTATAAGATGCAGAAACGTGTGGAAAATGAAAGTACAGAAGCATCGGTATATCAGGAGGGAAGTAACCGCGTGACGGTAGACGTTCCAGATGTGGATGATCCGCAGGCGGTGCTGGACAAGCTCGGAAAAGCCGGGTCTTTGGAATTTGTCATGTTAAGTGACTGTACGATTGACGAAACGACAAAAGAAGCTACTTATGATAAGGAAAAGGTTCTTTTGGACGGTTCCATGATCTCGGATGCTGAGGCGACGACGCAGCAGCAGAGTTCAGGAGCGAACGAAAACGTGGTCAAGATTACCTTTACCGGTAAAGGCGCGAAGAAGTTTGGAGAAGTGACATCGGAAAATGTTGGTGCGCCGTTGTCCATCATTTATGATGGAAAAGAAGTTTCTTCTCCGCAGATCCAGACGGCGATCACAGACGGTGTCGCCATCGTTTCCGGTAGTTTTGAGAAATTCTCGGATGCAGAGGATATGGCAGCGACGCTTCGTATCGGCGCGCTTCCGCTGGAATTGAAAAATATCCGTTCTAACATCGTCGGAGCGAAGCTTGGTATTACTTCATTAGAGACGAGTTTGATCGCAGGTGTGATCGGTCTGATTCTCGTCATCCTGTTTATGATTGTGATGTACCGCATTCCGGGTGTGGCGGCGTCTTTGGCACTGGCGCTCTACGTGGCGGCAACACTGCTTGCGCTGAACGGACTGAATGTGACGCTTACGCTGCCGGGCATTGCTGGTGTTATCCTGGCGATCGGTATGGCGGTGGACGCGAACTGTATCATCTTTACGAGGATACGGGAAGAAATCGCGACAGGAAAGACCGTGCGGTCTTCGATCAAGATTGGTTTTGAGAAGGCGTTGTCGGCGATCATCGATGGTAATGTGACGACGTTGATCGCGGCTGTTGTGCTTTATATAAAAGGTTCCGGTACGGTGATGGGATTTGCCCAGACGCTGGCGATCGGTATTATCCTTTCGATGTTTACGGCAATCTTTATTACGAGATGGCTGTTGTACGGATTTGTTGCGTTAGGACTGGACGACGCCAAATGGTTCGGTACGCAGAAGGAGAGAAAATCGATCAATTTTGTCGGCAATTTCAAAAAGTACGTTGTGATTTCGGGCATCCTGTTCGCGCTCTGCATCGGCGGCCTGATCTTTAATAAAGTACAGAGCGGTCAGATATTGAATTACAGCCTTGACTTTATGGGCGGTTCGTCCACATCGATCACATTTGATGAAGGGGCCGAAGGATTTGACGGCAGCGGAAATGCGAGCGATGAATTTAAAAATGAAGTGACGGAGGCAGTCAAGCAGTCCGCAGGATTATCGGACGCAGAGATTTCAGACGTCGCTGGTGAGAGGACACTGATTGTCCGCACGACTGACCTGACGGAAGACCAGCAAAAGCAGGTTGTGGCTGATCTCGGTACGAAGTACAATGTGGCGAAGGAAAATATTGAGATCGAGACGATTTCGGCATCCGTAAGTAATGAGATGAAGACAGATGCGGTCATCGCCGTTGTGATCGCGGCGATCTGTATGCTGATCTATATTTGGATCCGGTTTAAGAACCTTGCGTTTGGTGCAAGTTCTGTTATTGCCCTGATCCATGATGTCATCGTGGTATTGATGGTTTATGCGGTCGGAAGTGCGTTTATTTCAGTCGGAAGTACGTTTATCGCCTGTATGCTTACGATCGTCGGCTATTCGATCAACGCAACGATCGTCGTATTTGACCGTGTGCGTGAAAACCGGAAGACGGCAGGAAGCCGCGCGGAGGTTGCGAATGTCGTAAATGAAAGTATTACGCAGACGTTGAGCAGAAGTATCAATACGTCCATTACGACGCTGATCATGGTCGTTGTACTTGCGGTGCTCGGAGTGGATTCGGTTCGCCAGTTCGCGATACCGCTCATTGCCGGTATTGTTTCCGGTTGTTATTCTTCCATATGTCTGGCGGGAACGATTTGGTTCTTCCTGAACAAAATGAGTAAAAAATCAAAGAAATAGAATGTTGATCCATCGTATATAATTTCAGTAAGGTGCGCATACTAAGTCAAAATGGTATGGGCACCTTATTTTTTTGTGCAGGTGCCGCAAAGGAAAGGTAGGAAAAGAGGGAAGTTATGGATAAAACAGTTGGAAGAAGGAGCGTCCAGTTTGAAATCCCGCCCTGTATCGTCGGCGCTGCGTCCGTGGCAGGTGAAAAGGAGGGGAACGGCGCGTTTGGCAAATATTTTGATATCGTGGAGACGGATCCTCTTTTTGGCGGAAATACATGGGAAGAGGCGGAGAGTAAGATGCAGCACATCGCGGCGGATATCGCGATTCGGAACGCGGGACTTGAACCGGAGGATATCCGTTATATCATCGCGGGAGACCTGCTTGGCCAGTTGATCGCAACCTCATTTGGCATTATGAATTTTAATATTCCTATGTTCGGCGTGTATGGCGCCTGTTCGACGATGGGCGAATCCATGGGTATCGGATCCATGCTCGTAGAGGGCGGTTTCGCGGAATATGTCGTGGCGCTGACTTCCAGCCACTTTGCGAGCGCGGAAAAACAGTTCCGGTTTCCGCTGGCGTATGGCAACCAGAGGCCGTATTCTTCTACATGGACAGTGACAGGCAGCGGAGCTGTCGTTCTGGGCAGAGGGAATGGGAACTGGAAACGGAAAGAGACGAGTTATGTGGAGATCAAGGGGATCACAACCGGAATCATAACGGATTATGGCATTAAGGACAGTATGAATATGGGGGCGTGCATGGCTCCGGCGGCCTGTGACTGCATTCTCAATAATTTCAAGGATTTCGGCATACAGCCGGATTACTACGATAAGATCATTACCGGTGACCTGGGCACGATCGGGCAGCGGATTTTGAAGGATATGTTATTGGGATATGGGTATGACATTGACAAACAGCATATGGATTGTGGAACCGAAATTTATTTTAACGAGGAACAGGATACAAATGCCGGTGGGAGCGGCTGCGGGTGCAGCGCGATCACGCTGACCGGATATATCCTGCACAAGATGAGGAAGCGAGACTGGAGGAGGGTGCTGTTTGTACCGACGGGCGCGCTTCTCTCCACAGTCAGTTTTAATGAAGGAAATTCTGTGCCGGGTATTGCGCACGGCATTATGTTAGAAATAAAAAAGGACTAGAGAGGAGGGAACAAAGGAGATGGATTATCTGATCACATTTCTGATCGGCGGCGCGATCTGCGCCATCGTGCAGCTCATTATGGATAATACGAAGCTGCTGCCGGGACGCATCATGGTAATGCTTGTTTGTACGGGCGCCGTACTGAGCGCTGTGCGTTTATACGAGCCGTTTGCCGAGTGGGCGAAAGCGGGGGCGACTGTGCCCCTCATTGGTTTTGGGCATCTGCTGTTTAAGGGAGTAAAAGAGGCAGTGGACAGCCAGGGATTCATCGGTATTTTTTACGGTGGTCTGGAGCAGGCCGCCGTCGGGATATCAGGGGCTTTGATCATCAGTTTCCTGGCGGCGCTCGTATTCAAGCCGAAGATGTCATGAGAAGTGTTATGCTCGAATTCAGGATCAGATACCGGCACGGCAGAGTTTTGGCTGTGCCGGTATTTTGTTTTGGCGGGACCTGACCTGAAATATATTGAAAAGACGAACTTTTGATGATAGAATGATGGTATATACACAAAAGGGGAGCGAAATACATATGTGGGGAGATTTGAGGAAGTGCTTTTTTAGGAAAAGTAAATTGTTTACTGGGACGCTTGTACTCGTTCTGGGAATCGTCGGTATGTTCACACAGTACCAGTTTTTTTGTAAGGAGGCCAGTCAGCTGCAGTGGGATCCTCTGATGCGTATGGAGGAGGACTGGTATTATTACAGGAGCTATGAGGCACAGTCGGAGACCGATGCTGTACAGGCCTATATCGAGGAAAATCTCGAAACGCTGCCCATGCGGCAGATCCGGACGTTATATTTATTTGATGTGTTTCAGTATTCAAATGAGGCCTGGCAGAAATTTGATTATCCGCTTATTGAGGGAGATGGTTTCTCAGAACGTGACGTAAATGAAGTCATAGTTTCCCGCGGATTGGCGAAAAAATACCCGGTTGGCAGTAAGGTGGAGATTGACTGCTATGATAACTATTCCGTATCCGCGGGGCGCGTGGTAGAGAAAACAGCGTTTACCGTGGTAGGCGTGCTGGATCAGGAGTCTGTATTTTTCCGGGCGGTGTCGGGAACCGGTAAATATGCGGCTGTTGGGGCGGAGGATATATGGAGCTCTAGCAGCGGAGCTACTACGATATGGGGGAATAAGCCTAATTTCTGCCTCGTACATCCGGGGAAAGAGTGGGCGGATGAGAATTGTTACGACGGAGCGGCTGGCGTATTTTTCCGTGCATCCGAGGAGGAATGGCAGAACCTGCAGATCGGGAAGGCTGCCTCGGACAGAATCGTGTCAGTGGCGGATATTTTAAAATCGTATGGCGGGTTTCACAATGTCGTGGGGTATTTCCCGATCAGTGTGATCGTCGTGTTTTGGGTGCTCGCCGTCTTGTTTATACTGTTTTGGTACCGCTATCTGCTTGATAGGAGCAAAAGAGAACTGGCCTATTTTACATATATCGGTTTTGATATGGGAGTGCTGACTAAACGGTATGGCGTCATCCAATTCCGTTTATGGGCCGCAGGCTGGGTCCTTTCGTGCAGCGCTTATTTGATGCCGAATAACTTCGATGGTTTTTGGCGCATGCACGCGTATATTCCGGCCGTGGCGGCTGTTTTGTACGCGGCGGCAGGTGTCGTTTGTTTTGGCGTGTTTGTCTTGATCTTTAAAAAGCGCATAAAGAGAGAGGGGATGAATTCACTTTTG
>CAJTTQ010000094.1 GCA_910579145.1 uncultured Eubacterium sp. | reverse complement strand
ATACACATATTTATCGTCAACTTCGGGAACATTTTTTGATTTTTACCGCAATGTAGGTAATTCCCCTTCTTATTACCGCAGGACGAGTACGTACGGAAATGATAACCGGACGAGACTTGATTTCTTAATGGGTGTTAAATATTTTTTGGGAAATAATCCAAAAAATAATCCTCCAACCGGAGCCAATGAATACGCTTCGTTTGGTTTTTCGAAAAAAATGACCTCAACATTAGGCGTTGATATATTACAAAATAAATACTGTTTGGGATTAGGATGCGCGTTTGATTCGTATATAACCGAATCAGAGTGGATGAAACTTGATTATCCCGACCGGGAACAGGCACTCATGGAGTGTGTTGTTGTTCCCGATGATGTACAAACTTCTCTTACACATGCGGATGTAAAAAAGATTTCATCTGGGGCCAAACGGGCATCTGTCACGATTTCATCCGGAGCAGATCTGTTTTCCGGTAAAGAAGCGGCACAGCATCTTTCACAGGGCCATGCCGGTTCGATCCGGGTGACACAGAACACGGAGATTATACAGATCACGAGCTATATTTTGTTGCCCGCGGTCTGAAACGTGACCCGGAAAGCACGAACGCTATGAAGTATTCTGCCTCCAGCGGGAAGAGTTTGCTTGACCGCATGCGCGCTCATCTGACCACCGGAAAAAATTTTGATGACGGTGGCAGTTTTGTTATGAATATTTCCACGGGACAGATCAAAAAACGCGCTGTCAATAGAATGGGGACGATACAGGGATTTTCCAACATGAAAGATTATATGATCAATCTCGGCCGATTTCATCAGAAAGAGACAGACATCCATGTATCCTTTGATACGATCGGTGATTATACGTTCGAGGCAATGGAAGTACTCGCTGTACCGCTCTCCACATACGAAAACCAGGTGACGGACTGCATGGATCATTCGTTTCACGCCGAAGAGTTCGAAAATGACCGCGTGAGCGGAACGGTGGATACAGAAGCGGACGATTCCATGATCTACCTATCCATTCCCTACAACGCCGGGTGGAAGGCTTATGTCGACGGTCACACGGTCGATACGAAACGGATCAATACAACATTTACCGGTATTCCTGTCACAGGCACAGGAACACACACCGTGGAACTCCGTTACCGCCCGGTAGGGTTTACGTTTGGTATCGCCGCATTTATCGCCGGTTTGATCGGGTGTATCTTCATCTGCCTGCTGCCTAAACGGCGAAAAGGGGAATTTGACGCATAGACTTCCCAGATCCGATCTGTTCCGCCAGTATGCGGTGGAGCGATGGCTGCTGCGTGAGCTGGGCAGGTCCGCACGACTGACAAAAGGGTTGTATACAAAGGCGAAATGACAAAAAAAATAACCAGATGGTATTTCATCTCGGATACCATCCGGTTATATAACCCTTCCATTCTACTAAAAATATGTAACTACAAAGAAATAATCTTTTCGCCTTTTTGTCCTAATTCATTTCGAATCTCTTCAAACGGCTCCATGCACTCACTTTGTATCAAATCGAGAAACTCTCTCACGATTTCAGAAATTTCATCATCGCTATAGTGATTGATAATGACATCCGCCATCATCATACCTTGAATGCGGTTCGTCATACTAACATTTTTCATTTTGTGAAGCAAAATCCGTATTTTTACCTTTAGTTCTTTGCCTATATCTTCTCTCTTTAATAACAGTTCTGCCACTTTTGCATACATAAGCAAAATAACAATCCTCGCATCCGTCCGCGCCCTCCCTAGATGTTCCTTTACAGCAAACACCTGTTGCATGATCTCGTGTTCTTCTGAAGAAGAACACATCTTTCTAAAATGAAACAGTGCATCACGAAAGTTTGTATAGCAACTCGGAGGAATGTCCCACATTCCAACCAGTGCATATTTTTCATATTCATGTAAATAATCCGCGCTTCGCAAAATCTCATTTGTATAGGTATTCTGGCAAAGAATCTCTTTTTCTCTCAAAGGCATTTTCGTATATTTACCCATGACTACACTATACTTCTGAAATTGTCCCCAGACAATATCTCATGATAAAAGCATCCTCCGCACATTGAATATCATCCTTTGAGGTAACAATTTCTTGAGGCTGGCATAAATAACCACCTCTGCTTTCAACGGACGACAACATAACACAGGATTCCTTTTGCACACCACTCAGCAATTTTGCATACCTTTCATCAAAATTTTCAATCATTTGCCAATACCTCTTCTTCCCTTTTTCTAATCAATGAAATCAACATAGGATAGAGATCCAAAGTCATCTCGGAAGTTTGTATATCTTCATTATCCAAATCCTTCAAATATCCCGCCACTTCCTGTTCAAAATCTATCTCAGGATTTATCTTCTCCAATTCCTCCAAAAAAAATCCTAACATTTCTTCCTTTTTTTTACGGCATCTCATCCGAAACTGAATCTCGCCATCCACCGAGTCATTCTCATATTCCTTTTTATTTTCTTCAAAATCTTTTCTGTATAAAGAAAAAAGATCAAAAACATTACGAAATGCCTTTGGAATGGACTTTCCATAATAATTTTCCACACATATCACAGCTGCAATATCATGGCAGATGAACTCTTCAATTGCGATCATCATATGTTCATAATCTTTCATCAATTTTCCTCCATTATATCGTACTATTCTCATACCGTCAACAACTTTTTACCCAATTTCTCTACATTGACTGCAAATATACTCTATTTTCCCGAACTCACATTCAGGTGCAATCACAACTACGTTACTTAACGATTCTGTACATTTACAACGACTACAAACCACTTTCATTTTATCTAATGACACTTGCATGCCAACCTCACCTGCGATAACATTTCTCTGTTTATTTAATTCGGCTTGTTCTCTTAATTTCTTAACTAATTTCATCCTATAATCACCATTTGTACAACAAAATTCCGACGCAATTGCTAGTTGATAAGACAATTTACTGCTTTTTAGTATTCGAACACTTCCATCATAACCCAAATGATTGCTTTTAGACTTATTACCGCGAATATCCTTTTCATATATGTCGCTAATATTAAAGATAATAATATCCGCTTCCTGAAGATACTCCAAAAGTTCCGGAAAAAATCTAGTATCCGATGTATATCCAATAACAATCTCTTTCTCTTTTGTACTTATCCTGCACTTAATCCCGTAAGATACTCCCTCTTTCATATGTTCCGTTCGAAATGCCATGAACGAAATCTCTTCTGAAAGTTTTGTCCATTCAGTACAATTTGACAATCCCACGCTATTTAAAAAAATCAACTTATTCGATTCATGATTTTTCTGTGTTCCTTCATCCAACCACCAAGAAATCTCATGTTCTGGATTATCAATCTGATCAAAATATTTTTTATAAAACCTTGTACGATGCTTATAATATTGATTCAAATCATGTTGTAATGCAGAAATAGTTCCTATATCTTTATTATGATCTAGATGATCATGTGTTACTATTACAGCATTTATGTCTTCAATAAAAATCCCTTCTCTGTGCATATTTTCCACAAAACCTATCCCTGGATCAATCACAACGCCAAATCCATTTACGTTTAAATAAAACCCTCCTCCAACACAAGTATTTTTACTAAATACGGCAGAGTTTATCATAGGTGTTGATGATGAAAAACCTTTCAGACACAACAACGAATTATTGATATCCCTGCTTTGCTTAACATTTTCATACGCAGAGACATAATACTGTAACTGACTATTGTTTGAAAAATAATCAGCCATTTCCATCGGAAGTGCTCGTTCGACTAATTTTTTCTGCAAAATGGAATAAAATTTGCTGGCACATTTCCTGCAGACCACACACTGTCCACACTCTCCCACACATTTCGCTGCCTGCTCTGCCGCATCTATAATATTACAATGATTCGACAAAGCAGTCAGGAAAACGGACAAATGAGCAGGATAAACCAACTTCTCACTACTGTATATATATTCAACGCAGTTTTCTATATCATTTTTACACTGTTCCGGACTGTCTGTACCTAATCTGTTATATATATCGATCAATCTATCCCACAGTGTAGACAAAGGTGTGTTCATCGGTAACTCCTTATTCAGCAATCTTTTTACAATACACAACAGTTTGATAACATTTTAATACACTTCTTCCATTTTTTCAATAGCTTAGAATACAAAACCTGCCACATTGACAGAAACAGACAGATTTGATAGAATATTTGTGCACACAAAAGCAGGAGGTATCTTAATATTTCACCACTTAATAGAGAGAAACAATCAACTTGATCTTTTGTCGTAAACCTGCACGGAGGCACCTAGAGCTTTGCCGACAAGATCATCCAGTATATTTTAATCTGAAGAATTACAAAATACTTGAAAGTAAACCTTTCCATGCGATATGTCTTGATTCCTTAGGGATATATATCGTAGAACCATATCCCATATCTATTTTACGAAGATTAGGCGTTTGGAACAACGAAAGCGGGGACTTATGAAAAAAGCACTAATCGTCACGCGGGTAAGCGGTTTTGTCCCGCAGTTTGAAATGAATAACGTAAAAATTCTGCAGCATTTTGGATATGAGGTTCACTATGCTGCTAATTTTGATACGGTCGTTTATGGCCCGGATAACAGCCGGCTGGACGGAACAGGAATCATCTGCCACCACATCCCGTTCTGCCGCTCCCCCTTCTCTCCTGCCGTCCGCTCCTGCTACCTGGCATTGAAACAACTCATGCTTGATGAATCGTTTGACCTGATCCACTGCCATATGCCGATGACCGGCGTGATCACCAGGATCGCGGCACAGGCGGTACGACGGAAAGAAAAGCGACTCGTGCCTGTCCTTTACACCACACATGGCTTCCACTTTTACACCGGCGCTCCGTTACAAAACTGGCTGTACTACCTCCCCGAGCGGTGGCTGGCGCGCTGCACCGACTGCCTCATCACGATCAACGAGGAGGACTACCGGCGGGCCTGCACCTTCCCTATACGCGGGCGGGTCGAAAAAATATCCGGTGTCGGCATTCAGGTGAACGTCGAAACAAACGATCCCTCCGATCCTGCCACAGACGGAAAACGACAAACCATCCGCCACAAAATCCGGCAGGAATTCGGAATTTGCGAAACCGATTTCGTACTGGTGAGCGTCGGAGAACTCAATGCCAATAAAAATCACGTCGAGATTCTGCGGATGCTCGCCTCGTACCGCGATCCTTCCCTCAAATACATCATTTGCGGCACAGGACACTTACGGGAAGAGCTAGAACAGTTTGTCACCGAACACAGCCTGGAAACACAGGTCATCTTCGCCGGCTACCGCTCCGACATCGAACAGATCCTCTCCGCGTCCAATCTGTTCCTGTTCCCCTCGCTGCGCGAAGGATTGTCCGTAGCCGTCATGGAGGCGATGCGGGCAGGGCTTCCCGTCGTGGCAAAACAGATCCGCGGAAATGTAGACCTGATCGAAAATCTAAAAGGCGGCATCCTCGTGGAGAAAGGCGAACCTTCCGAATATGCCGACGCCATCCGGCACATTCGGGAACACGGAGAACTCGCGCGGGAGATGGGGGAATGGAATAAGGAACGGATCTTACGATTCTCGACCGAGCGGACAAGCGAACAGATGAGAACCATCTACCAAAAGACGATTCTGTCGGAAAGAACTTGAAAATCAGGCAGTACTGGTATATAATCTACTTAGATTTCTTTGGAGGCTTAAATAAATAATGGACAAGATTCTGACGATTTCCATCGCGGCATACCATGTGGAAAAGTATCTGGCACAATGCCTGGAATCCTTTTTGCTTCCTGATGCAAAAAACCGTCTGGAAGTGCTGATCATCAACGACGGCTCCGGAGAAGGCGTCAATGACATTGCCAGGACATATGAACAAGCATATCCTGACGTATTCCGGCTGATCGACAAAGAAAACGGCGGACACGGCTCCACGGTAAACCGGGGCATCGAAGAGGCCAAAGGGAAGTATTTTAAAACCGTGGACGGCGATGACTGGGTAAAAAAGAAGGGTTTTCACGAACTCCTCTCCTTTTTGGAACAGACAGACGCCGACCTGATCGTTACGGATTATCAGTGCTTTGACGATAAAAGCGGTCAGATCGAGGAAACACCACACTACGAATTCAATGAAAAAAAATACAGGCAGATCTATGACTGGGAAGCAGTCAGCCGTCATGTGTACATCAACATGCACGCGGCCACCTTCCGCACGAGCATTTTAAAAAACATGGGCCGGAAACTCGATGAACATTGTTTCTATGTCGATGCCGAATATATCCTGTACCCGGTGCCGTGGCTGAAAACGATCGTCTTTTTGGAAGAACCCGTCTACATGTACCGTCTGGGGATGACGACCCAGAGCATGGACATCCGAAACATGCAGAAAAACTGCGGCCACCACGAAACAGTACTCTCCCATCTGCTCGACTTTTACCGGGAATGCCGGCATGACCTATCTCCTGCCAGGCAGTCCTACATCGCAGGGGGGATTGCGCGCATCCTCGTAAGCCAGATCAAGATTTATCTGAGTTTTCCACCCAGTGCCGCTTATAAGGAAAAGATCCGCAGCTTAGATCAAAAAATAAAAAAAGAATATCCGCAAGTGTATCACAGCGTGACAAACCGGGCCGTTAAAATGCTCCGCTTTAGCAGATACCATCTCTACCAGACAGCTTCAGCGGCATGCCGGAATGCTTATCGCTGTAACGACTAAGAACTACACGCGGATAACGTTCCTATTTCAGTTGAAAGAACGGACGTCGCCCACATGGCAGAAATGAGGTAATATGAATTTATTTATTGCAAGAATACAAGGATTTATCAAATACAAAGATTTAATGGGGCAGCTCGTCAGCCGCGACCTGAAACTAAAATACAGGCGCAGCGTGCTCGGTTATTTGTGGAGCATCCTGAACCCGCTGTTTATCATGACGATCATGGCGATCGTCTTCTCCCATATGTTTAAACGCGGCAATATTCCGAATTATCCGATCTATCTCATGAGCGGCCAGGTCATTTTCAATTTTATGAACCTGTCCACCAAATCAGCGATCCAGTCCATCAACTCAAGTGCTTCCCTGCTGAAAAAAACATATCTACCCAAATATGTGTTCACGGTTTCCAAAATCACGAGCGGACTCGTGGATTGTATTTTTTCCCTGGGCGCGCTTCTGATCGTCATGATCTTTACCGGCGGGACATTTTCGTGGCATCTGCTTTTATTTCCCATCGTTCTCGCGCAGGAGTTTGTATTCAATTTAGGCCTGGGCCTGTTTTTAGCGGCGACAAACGTATTTTTCCGGGATATCCAGTATATTTACAACGCGATCACCACGGCGTGGCTCTATCTGACGCCGATGTTTTACCCGATCGAATTTCTGCCCGATCCCCTGCGCTATATCGTCGTGCACTGTAACCCGATGTACGCCTACGTCACGCAGCTGCGCTGCCTGACCTTATATAACACGCTGCCCGACCTCAGTATGGTCATTTACGGAACCATAGATGCCATACTGATTCTTCTGATCGGTATCTGGGTATTTACAAAGACTCAGAATAAATTTATCCTTTATATTTGATGGAGGTAGAAAAACGTGAATGATATAGCGATCGACGTAAGAAATGTGACGATCCGGTTTAATCTGGCATCCGAAAAAATCGACAACTTAAAAGAATATTTTGTAAAACTGATCAAGCGGGAACTGCTGTTTCAGGAATTTTTGGCTGTCAAAAATGCCTCCTTCCAGGTAAAAAAAGGAGAGGCATGGGCGCTGGTCGGAAGCAACGGCTCAGGCAAGTCCACATTACTCAAAGCCATCTGCGGCATCCTGAAACCATATGAAGGCGAAGTCGTCGTAAACGGGACGATCTCGCCCCTGTTGGAACTGGGCGCCGGCTTTGATATGAACCTGACGGCAAGGGAAAACATATTCCTGAACGGAACCGTCCTCGGGCACTCGAAAAAATATATGGAAGAACATTTCGATGAAATCGTTGCCTTTGCCGAACTCGAAAAATTTCTGGATTCCCCGGTCAAAAATTTCTCCTCCGGCATGCGGGCCAGACTCGGATTCGCCGTCGCCACCATCGTGAAACCGGACATCCTCATTGTCGATGAAATACTCGCCGTCGGCGACTACGCCTTTCAGCAAAAATGCCTGAAGCGCATGGATGAAATGATGAGCGGCGGCACGACACTCCTCTTCGTCTCCCACTCGATCGACCAGGTACGCAAATTGTGTAACCATGCGGTCTGGATCAACCAGGGTGTCATACAAAAATGCGGCGAAGTAAACGAAGTATGCGACGCCTATATGGAGACGATGACGAAAAAATAAGAGTTTGTACGCGCACACCCAGACTTTTTTGCGCAAATTGGAGGAAATAATGATTCTGCAAAATATGATCTTTCCCAAACAGGGAATATGTGAAGAAAATGATTTGTATTTCCACGTAACATCCGGTTCGGCCCGTTTAGAACAGGGGGAACTGGTTTTAGAACCCGATACCGAGATCAGCTTTCTGACATACTTCAATTCCTTTTCCGGCGGGAAATGGTACGAATATACAAAAGTACGCAAGGGAAACGCCGTGCTGCATGTAAACAAAAAGTGTCATGTTTCGCTGTACCGCACAAAAACGAATGGCGACGAGCTCATCCATGAGCTGGTGTGCGAAGCATTCGAACCCCAGCGGAGACACGGTACATTTTTCATGCCGTTTACACCGGAGGATCCTACATGGACCTACTATCTCACGGTAAAAACAGCACGTCAGACCCGTATTTCCGGCGGTTATTACGAAACACCCGCAGCTGCGGAAAATCTGGTCGTTCTCGCCATCGGGATCTGCACCTACCGCCGCGAGCCGTTTGTACAAAAAACATTACAGACGCTCCGTACATGGATCCTCGACAATCCCAATTCTGCCCTGTATGGCCACATCCATGTATATGTATCCGATAACGGAAACACGCTCCCGCTCGACGAACTGAACGAGGCTTACATCCATGTGGTCTACAATAAAAACGCCGGCGGCTCCGGCGGGTTTGGCCGCTGCATGCTCGAAGCTCTCCGCGCGCAGAAAATGCATCATTTCACGCATATCCTTCTGATGGACGACGACATCATTCTAGAACCGGAGACTATTTTCCGCACCTATATGTTCCTTTCCATGTTACAAAAGTCCTATCAAAACCATCTTCTCGGAGGAGGTATG